>DGQS01000070.1 GCA_002389785.1 Bacteroidetes bacterium UBA4408 | reverse complement strand
ACTGGTTTTAAAAACTCCCTATTTACGCAGGTCTTATCAAACCAATCGAAAAGTGAGTGAAATTATTTTCGAAGCCTTGCCCGAAACCGCATTGCTGGCAGTAGTTTCAATGCTGCTAGCTTCCTTATTGGGAATTGCTATTGGTGTGATTGCCGCATTGAATAAGGGTAATTTGATTGATAATTTTTTTCTGGTGATTACAGTTTTTGGAATGGCCGGACCTTCCTTTTTTGTTGGAATCATTATCGCTTGGATTTTTGGTTACCTGCTTTCGGCTTATACCGGATTGAATATGACAGGTAGTTTATTTACTCAAGACGATTACGGTAATGGCGAATACCTCGATTTAAAGAATATAATTTTACCGGCTATAACTTTAGGAATTCGTCCTTTGGCAATTATTACACAGCTAACACGCAGCTCCTTGCTCGATGTACTTTCACAAGACTATGTGCGCACGGCTAAAGCGAAAGGATTAGCCTTTTATAAAATTATAACCAAACATGTTTTAAAAAATGCCATGAGTCCTGTTATTACTACTATTTCGGGCTGGTTTGCCGGATTAATGGCTGGCGCTGTTTTTATTGAATACATTTTTGGATGGAAAGGTATTGGAAAAGAAATTGTAGATGCACTCGAAAAGTATGATTTGCCGGTTGTAATGGGTGCTGTATTGGTTTTTTCGATTGTATTTATTTTAATAAATTTGATTGTGGATGTGCTGTATGGATTGCTCGATCCACGAATACGATTAAACTAAATTACCCCCTTTTCAAATGCAACATACGGGTAAAACGTATTTTCCCAATTTGGATGCAAGCCGTTTTTTTGCATTTCTTCCTGTGTTTTTTACCCACGTTTTTTTTACTAAGGATCCCGAAATTAGCAATACAGCAGTGTACCGTTTCATCGAGAATCACATGCGGGTAGGTATACTTGGCTTGGATTATTTTTTCGTGTTATCCAGTTTTTTAATCACCTGGGTAATACTCGAGGAATATAGTAATACCGGAAAATTTAATTTTAAGAACTACTTCATTCGTCGCTCGTTGCGCATTTGGCCTTTGTATTTTTTAATCGTTGCCGCCACATATACAGCAGGCTATTTTTTTACCTTTTCCCAATTGCCTCCCATTGTTGTTTACCTGTTATTTGTAAGCAATTTTTACATCATCAAACAGGGCGATTCATTTTTGTTTTTGTTGGTAATACTGTGGTCGGTTTCGGTAGAGGAACAATTTTACCTGCTATGGGCTGTGCTGCTTAAATTTTTTAAAAAGTACCTGGTTCCCGTTTCACTGGCTATGATTGCTATTTCGGTTTTATTTAGATGGCAAGTTATTGAATCGCAAAATGTACTCTATTTTCATACCTTAAGCACCCTCGCGAATTTCGCAATAGGTGCGCTTTGTGCACATGTTGGCAGAAGTAAAAATGCAATTTTCCAATTTCTCAAAAGTATTCCGAAAGCACAAGTGGCATCCATTTATTTTTTACTTTTTTTGAATGTAATTTTTTATAAAGACATCTATGATAAGCCTGTAATGCAAATATTGGAACGCTTGATATTTTCACTTTTTTTCGCCTTTATAATTTTCGATCAATGTTTTAGCGATGCATCCTTGTTTAAATTAGGAAGGTGGAAATTCACCAATTATTTTGGGAATGCTTCTTTTGGATTGTATTGTTTTCATGGCATTGTGATCAGTATTTTTACGAAGCTAGCAGATACGTATGCTTGGAAATTTTCGTTGTGGCAGGTGAGTATTCTTAATCCGCTGATACTACTTTTACTTACTTTACTAATTAGTTTTTTGAGCTACGAATTACTCGAAAAGCACATCATTAAACTAAAAGCAAAATTCTACAGTTTAAATCCTAGTTGAATTGCTATTGTGCGAGGAGCCTCTATTTTTAGTGGGCGCAGACTGTATTCCAAATTAAAAACGTTGTTCACAACAATGGCTATGCGTAAATATTTGGTAGCCTGACAAGCAATGCGTGCATCAAATAGTTGAGTAGGACCATTGTGTTTTTTGCGGTAGCGTTTAATACCGGTTGGCAACAAATAAGGTTCATCCAAATCGTTAAAAGTTTTATCAATATTTTTCATAAAGCTGTAATAGCGCCAACTTCCTCCAATTGATATGATTTTGTAGGCAAGTTCAACATCTGCTTTTGCTAAGTGTTGAAAGCGGTATTTTAAAATACTGGCTGTTGTATCGCTACTGGTATTTGCAAAATTAAGTTCGCTTTGTGTGAATCCGTCACCGGGATTGTCTTTTGCAAATACATATCCGGTATCTTTTGCTTGCGGCAAGGTATAGGTATATCCTGCCAAAATACTCAAGTTCCAGTTGCGTGTAAGTTTTCCATCTGCGCCAAGCGAAACTTCAACACCTCTCACGCGCGTATTGCCGGTATTCACAAATTTAAATCCTGCTGAATCAGGGCGCCACTTGGCATAAATGTATTCAATGGTATTGCTGTATTCTTGCCAAAAGGCAGCTGCATCAAAAAAGCCGGCAAATTCGCCTATTTTAAATCCTTGCTTTAAGCCAATTTCGGTATTGCTCGAAGTTTCCGGTAAAAGCGAATCGTTCGGGAAAATGGTAATTCCACCGGCACTGGTAAGTATGTATTTCTCGGTAATGGTAGGAAATCTATATCCTTTTCCGTACGAGTATCGCAGAAAGGTGGCTTCCGAAAGTTTTAAATTTAATCCTGATCGAAAGATGGGTTGAACAACCGATTCAGTAGCATTTATTTTAAAATATTCTCCTCTGAATCCAATGGATAAGTTCAGTACATTCCACAATTTTTTATCGAGTTGAGTAAAGGCTGAATAATTTTCGAGCACGTTGTTCGGACTTCCTCCGGCCGCATATAAGGCAGCATGCGAATAGGTTTTATTGAAGACAATGCCTCCGGTAAAATTTAATTTAGCCAGGGCCTCCAGTTGCTTGTGAAACTGGTATTCGTAATACGTAACTGTGCTTTCGTTTGATTGATTGTTGCTGTTTTGATTGTTGGTATAAAAAAAGCGTCCACGCAAATCATGCTTGAATCCTTTTTTAGAAGAATAGGAAATAAAGGGATCAACATAAAATATTTCTCGATCCGAAATGGTCATGGTTCCCGGAAAAGAACGATATATTCCATTGGTATCGTCGTTCCATACCAATGAAAAATTGGAATGACTAATCATAAAATTTCCATTTATACCTACTGCCAATCCCGGTATTTTAGCTGGGCGATAACGTAAATTAAAATTCAATCTTCCGTTGCGTTCTGCCACATCGTTGTTGTTGATGGTATCGGTTTTAATAGGTAAAAAGGGATGCGGAATTGGAGGTCCAATGTAACCATGGTCGTAGGAACCCATTCCTCCAATGACAACATCAACAGCTCCAAATTTTTGTGCATGTAAAAAATTTAGTCCCGAAAAATTATTCAAACCGCTCCACCATTTAGCCGAATCATTTTCAGGAGTACTATACATTCCTGAATACAAATTCACTTTGGTAAGTGGTTTGTCTTTTGCGTAGGCCGTGCGCACATTGATGGTACCGCTAAGGGCAGCCGAACCGTAGCAAACTGAGGAAGCGCCTTTAATAATTTCTACCTGTTCAATGTTTTCAACCGGAATAAAATTCCATTCGGTTCTTCCTGCATCGCCTGCCATTATAGGAATTCCATCAATTAAAGTGGCAACTCTGCTACCCACACCAAAACTAAAACCGCTACCACCACGAATTTGAGGCTCTCCATCTAAAATGTTTAGACCGGGAGTTTGCTCCAAAGCAGTTTTAATATTTGTAGTGTTTTTATTTTCAATGAGTCGGGGTTTCAACACTTCCATGCTCACCGTAATTTCTTCCAGCTTCTGTTCAAATTTACCGGCCGATACCACAATTGTTTGTAATTGTTTTTCGGTACTTCGAAGAACAAAATTGTGTATTAAGTCATTTTCATTTGTTTCTGAAATATAAAAGGTATCATTCAGCATGCCGATAAAAGTGCATATAACCACTTTATCTTCTGCGGATAGTTGTAAACTAAAATGGCCGTTTGCATCGCTAGTTGCGGCTTTCGATTTATTGGTAAGCGAATAAATAGCAGCTCCAACAAGCGGCTCTTTTTCGGAAGTAGCACTCACGGTCCCGCTCAAAATTTTATTCGATTGAGCAGTTAATAATAATGGATTAAAGAAACTATAAATTACTAAAAGGGCAGTAAACAGAACCTGTTTAGATAGTTGCATACATCCTGCTTATTTTTTCAGATTCAAGAAAATAAATTAATGCGCAAGAATAAATTTTCCTTTTTGTATGCTGTTTTTCTCGGCATCTACTGCTGAAAAATAATAGATACCATTCGCTAAACTGCTCAGGTCTAAAACTGAATTTCCTTTTAACAGCGATTCGGTTTTAATAGCTTCTCCAATACTGCTGTATATAGTAAATTGAAGTTTGGCAGAGAAGTTTTCAATCTTTAATTCAGTACTAACCGGGTTGGGTGAAATGTTCAAAAAGTTTGCTTCAATTGGCGCAATACCGTTTGTATTATTGGTAATCAATTCTAAATCGTCAACAAATAATGTGCTATTGACTACAGCAGTAAAGCCACCGCTTGATGACAATAACCATTGGGCTTTGTCTACTGCATTGGTTGAATAATATACGATTGCTGCTGAAAAGCGGGTATAGGTTCCAACAGTTGCAGCGGGAGTTTGAAAGCGAATAAAACCTACCGTATCAGTTCCGGTTACTCCATACAACAAAAGTTGCACAAATCCATTATCACCACCTACGGAGGTATATTTGTACCAACCGGCAATACTATCCGGACGCCCTGAATAAGATACACCGCCTGATACTCCGGGAGGTGCAATGCTGATAGTTCCGGTGGTAGCAATACCATTAGCATTTTGTCCTAAAACAGATTTAGTAACTAATTTTATTGCTGACGAACCACTGTGCACATCGGCACCGGTAGCTTTTAAGCATGTTAAAACTCCTAAGGGAGAAGTGTTCGGATTTAAATTGTTCCAGTTATTAGGACTTTGATAGCTCCCCACTGCTGTCCAGTTTTCAAAACCTGGATTAGGTAAAACCTGAGCTTGGGCAAACATCCCAAATAAAATGTAAGCAATGATTAAAGTAAAGTTTTTCATGTTTATCTATTTTGTTAGATACAAACTTACATTATCTGAATGAAATAGAAAATAGGAATATCTGTTAAAGAGTTTTTTCAGTATTTAACCTTTTAATGCTAGTAAAAGCAGGATTTAAAAACAAAATCGAATCGATTATTTTTAGGATTCCAATTTGGATTTTTTGTAAATTTGAAGACCAAAGTAAATAACAATGAGCACATCCGAAATTAAAACAGAAATTCATAAAGTATTGGATAACGTTCCGGAAAATGTCTTGCAATCTGTTTTGGATTATCTTAAAAGTATTATACATACAAATTCCGACAGCGTTCAGCTGACTAATAACTTGAGACAAATATTACTTGAAGACAAGGAATTACTTCAAAAGCTAGCTGAATGATTAATCTCAATGAGGTTTTAACAATTCACGAGTTACTAATTGAAAAATTTGGAGGAACTCAAGGAGTGCGCGACAGTAAAGCTTTAGATGCAATTATAAATAGACCCAAAGCAACTTTTGATGGAAAAGATTTATATCCAACTGCTATAGACAAGGCAGCTGCTGTTCTAGAAAGCACATTAATTAACCATCCATTTATTGACGGTAATAAACGAATTGGATATGTATTAATGAGGCTTATTTTAATGAATCATGGTTTTGATATTTCTGCGAAACAAGAAGAAAAATATGCACTTGTGATTGCTGTGGCTGAAGGACAAAGAAATTTCGAGGATATCAAAGCATGGATTTCTGTTCATTGTATAAAGCTATAATGAATAAAATAATTGCTTAGAACTATCAATCAAATTTTTTTACAGACAGAGAAAGCGAATTACTACTTTAATCTTCTCTATTCCCAATATAGTACTATCCTAACTTTCAAGAACACTACCATGCAATATCCACTTTCTTAACAAGTAAGAGAGTGACAACTAGAAAACTTTTCTTCTTGAAAAATTTGGAAATATGCAATTGTTTAATACCGAAAAATCTAGCTAAAAATTGTAAATAAAAGCAGAGAAATTAAGTTTGAAGATTTATGAAATTAACTTCAATATCGCAATATGTACACTTGTATTTAAATTGAATTAACTACCTTATATAAGATTTATAAAAGTAAACAAGTTAGAGTAAATACTTATTATTTTTCTTTTTTGAGATAATAGAAATTGGTACCCAGTTGGCTTCAATTAAAACGAAACAATCGCTAATCTTTTGATAAAAATTTGTCCAGATATTTTAAAGCGGCAGTTAAAACAGTAGTTTTTGCAAAGGAAAAAATATCCTTGTTTGCATCCCTTTCGGCAGCATCACTTTTTAGAAAGGAAAGGAAAAAGGAAATGATTTTATTTTCACGAATTTCTCTGGGAATTATTTCCAATATTGCTTCTCGCATTAAACTGCTTGGGTTAAGTGTTTTTTTAAATTGGCCAAAATTAGCAGCCATTTCTTTTTCTTGCGAGGCGCACAGTAAGCTTAATCGCTGCTTTTCGAGCAACAAAGTTTGGTAATTAACGATCTTAGTTTTCGTGCTCATCTTCCAATATTTTTTTAATTGTTTGATTTATGATGGGCTTTTCAATCATACTTTTACGGAACACTAAAATGACGAGGAACAGCAAAAGATAAAATCCGGCAATGAGTATAAATCCAAGGTAATACGATCCTAATACATGGCCGATGTACAAGGCAAGACCCAAACTGATGAAGACGAAAAAAGCGAAGAAACTTAAAAATAACAGCAAGTTGGCAGTAGCTGCTGCAGTCATTTTCGCAATTGCTTCAACCAGGGTTAATTTTAAAAGTTCTATTCGGTTGTTTGAATACTCCTTTAATCGCGGAAGCCATTCCTCCCACAATTTTTCATACTCATTTTTATATTCTTCCGACATGGTTAACTTGATTTTTCTGAAGTGTCTTTTGTTGATGTATCAGCTAACTCGGAAGCAATTTTGTCTCTGAACTTACTGGCTTTATCTTTTAATTTAGCTGCAATTTTATCTCTATCTTCCTTCGATAATAAAGTCGCAGCAAGTATCCCTGCTGCAGCACCGGCTATAAAGCCAAAAAGTAATTTGTTGTTTGAGCTCATGGAATAGATCTTTCAGTCAAATTTAAGCAAATTAGTTTTCTTTCTTGCACATTCTTCACTGATCTTTATCAGGTAGAAAGCTTCTCACTTAAATAATTTTCTATTAATTTATTCTTGTCAATTTTATGACTTAAACTGTAAGGAAATTCCTTTACAAAACTCAGGTCTCCCGGAATCATGTAATAAGGTAAAGCAAGCGGTAAATTTTGCTTGAGTTCAGCTACAACAGTCAATTCATCAACATCGGGCTTAGCTATAATAAAGCTAATTATTTTTTTTACTTCCTTGTTTCGTTTGAGCGCAACAGTTACCGCGTCTTTTACAGCTTGGTGTTTGCAAATTAGCGCAGTAATTTCAGTTAGTTCAATCCTAAATCCATTGAATTTTATCTGATCGTCGTTGCGTCCTAAAAAGAAGTACATTCCTGCTTCAAAATAAGCTAGATCGCCGGTTTTAAAAGCACGCTTACCGTTATGTACATAAAATTTATCCTTGTTCAAATCTGCTCGCTTAAAATAACCGGTAGAAACATGATCGCCGACAATTATTAATTCGCCTTCCTTTGCATCCGGTTCAATTTTTTGAATCAACAATTCGCTCCCCGGCATTGCAAATCCTATGGGAAGTGATGCATATTTTTCGATTATATCCTCCGTTATATCAATAAAGGTAGTTATAATGGTTGCTTCGGTTGGACCATAAGCATTTACCACTCGAGCTCCGCTAAATTGTTTTTTTAAACTTGCTGCCGTTCTGTTGGGAAGCTCTTCTCCAATAAATAAAAATGTATGCAAGCCAGGTAATTCATTCGAGTTAAACAACTGGTTGCGTAAAAATAAATAGGCAAATGAAGGAGTGGAAGTCCAAACTGTGCATGCATATTTTTTAAGTCTTTCGAGAAAAAGGACTTGGTTTGAAATGAGTTCAGTTGAACAAAGTACCAAGCTACCGCCTAAAGCAAAACTCAGCAATACATCCGAAAGTGAAACATCAAAAGTAAAGGGAGCCGGATTTAAAAAAACATCCTTTTCACTAAATCCAAAATCTCGCGTCGACCAGTTAATGTATGCAAGCACAGCATTTCGTGTTATTTGCACACCCTTGGGCTCGCCGGTTGATCCCGAGGTAAACATAATGTAACTTAAGGGATCATTCCTATCGCCGTAAATTGCCTCGATAAAATTGGGGATGAAATTTTGTGTACAAGTCCCGTCTGATTGAATGGTATAGGCCAAATCCAATTCAAGTTTGGTAGTGGTGCAGTTTATTAAAACTTGTGAACGAGTACTCTCAGCAATTTTTTTAATTCGCTCAAGCGGATAAATTTTATCCATTGGGATGTATGGAATTTTAGCATGCATACATGCCAGCATGGCAAGTGGAAAATAGGCTTCTTTATGTCCGAATATCAATACAGGATGGCCTTGTGGAATATCCAGTTTTTTAAGCATATCCACCAATTGCAAACAACGCAATTGTAATTGCTCCCAGCTTATGTCAGTATCGCTTCCTGCAACCGCAATTTTAGTGCGATTTACTGTTGAGTCGGCAAATATATTTTGAGTAAAATCGTAATACATGTTGGTTAAGCTGATTTATAAACTCTTCAATTTTTAGTTTTTACCACTGCAAACATGAATCTATCAAAATTTCCATCCTTAAATGAATGGACAATATCCACTAAATATATACAGTGCAAAAGCAACCAGGTTAAAGGTAATAACAATACTTATAATGCGCACCGCAGTTGAATTTAAGTTTCCGAAAACAACGTCTTTGCCCTTCTTTTTGCATTGTACAACATAAGTATTGTGTACGGCTGAAAATAGTCCAAACAATAGTCCGCTTAAAATGAAGTTGAGTTTAAAACCATTCCAGCAGCCCATTAATAAAAAAGTTAACACCAAGGATATGTTTTGTCTGAAGAGTGGATATTTTTTTAAGCCCTTTTTTCGTGTAAAGTACATGTACAAGGGAGTAAAAAAATAGGTTCTTAACCAATCGCCCAAACTGATGTGAAACCTGCGCCAAAAGTCTTGCGGATTAATGGCAACAAAAGGATTGGTGAAATTTACAGGTACTTCCATGCCCATCATTTTTCCTATTCCAAGTGCTAATAAAGAGTAACCGGCAAAATCAAAAAATAAATATACATAGTAGCCATACATGGTTATTAACATGGGCACCAATTCGCTCGATTCTTTGTCTACCACCGATAAACAGTAGCGTTGTACGAGTTCGGCAAAAATGTATTTGAATGCAATTCCCTTCATCAAAGCATCCCATCCTGCGATGAAATTGGTAGAGTTAATACTTGAAAACCCTTGCTCTAGCGAGTTTTTGAATCGAGAGAATTTTTCAATGGGACCAATTAATAGAGTAGGAGA
Organism: Bacteroidetes bacterium UBA4408; assembly: GCA_002389785.1. Taxonomy (GTDB): domain Bacteria; phylum Bacteroidota; class Bacteroidia; order UBA4408; family UBA4408; genus UBA4408. The sequence continues at coordinate 14,218 of DGQS01000070.1, read as the reverse complement.
GAAGGATAAAAAATTGAAATAAGTGAGGGCATCGCTCATTTTTTCATCGGGTGCTTTGTCCATGTAATAGCCCATAATTCTAAAGCTGGCATACGATAATCCGGCAAACGAAAGCAAGTTGTTTAATTCAAAAGGATAAGTTGCGATTCGTATGTCGAACTTAACAAACAACATGGGAAGTAGCAAGAAGACTATGCCAATTAGCTTGTTTGTTGCTTTCATCACATCGCTTACTAAGTATGTAATCAGGTAAGAATATAGAATTAGTAGTACAAAATGGAGTGGCTCAGGATAAACGAATAGGAGGTAACCTAAATTAAGAACAGCCAGCACAAGCGAATAATAACGCGCAACAACAACTTGTTTACAAAGAGCTAAAATGCCAATGTAGAACGCCATCAAAATAAAAAATTCGTAAGAGCTAAATGGTAGCATGTTAAAATTGTTGATATACGAATTGAATGGCTGAGATGGTCTTATTTTCAGGATGTTTATTCATGGGCGAATACAAGTAAAACAAAGCTAGGCTCATGCTAACATAGAGCAATGTTCGTAAAATAAAATGCAGTCCGATTTTCATGTTACTTTGTTATTGAATAAGTCTCAAGTATAAATTTATCAACCTTATACCAGCCGTAATCTGATAAATGCATTACATCGTGCAATAGCGCTTTGTCGTACTTTTTGGCATCCCCTTCAAATAAATTTAAATAAGGAAAATTCGCAGCAGTTAGCTCATTTTCAAGATCCGAAACAACCGGTGAAAGTGAGTTACAGTTTTTATAGTACAAAGCATTTAAAGGAGAAATTATAAAGGATGCATGCGCATGCTTTGATTTTAGGAGTTTTATCAGCATTTTACAATCTTGTAATTCTTGATTATGGCTTGTTTCAACCGCTTGAATTTTACCAGTTTTTCCATGTATATATTCACTGTAGTAATCATCTGCAATTCCTAGTTCATTGTTTGTAACAGCTTTTTCTACTTCTTGTTTACTTGTCTGCAATAAACTATCCCAAGCAATGGCATGGGGTGGCATAGCTTCTTTCTCACTAATTTTAGTGGCTGTATCTGAAGGGTTAATTTTTTTTAGTTTGATGAATTGATTCGTGATAAAGAGCAATGGCTTAAAGAATAGTGCATGCAGTAAACTTTTTGAACATTGATGTTCGAAATACATTCTCTTCAATTGAAGATGGGGAGAGCTAAACTCCGGATACATCGAAGCAATCCGCGCATTGAGATAGGATTTAAATTCATCCTCCACCTGGGCTGTTTTAGTTTTTTGTAAAAAATTTTCTGAGTTAAATTCCAAAAACAAAGCAGAGCTTGTACCTTTTGCTGCTTTCGATTCAAACCAACCGGGTGACAGGATAATGACTATAGGTGTATTTTGAAGTCGATCGCTATTTGCCAGCAATTGGGTGTAAATTGATAAACACTGATTTCCCGCATGACCAATGGCAGTAACCTGAGTGTTAAAATTGGATGGAATAAAATTATAGGGAATAGCTTCAGTATTAGTAGCTAATTCAGAAGAACCCAATAAATAAATACTTGCTTCTCCATTTTCATTCGTTAAAAATGTAGCCTCACGCTCGGGATGAGTAGAAAAATTTTCAATGTATCGAAGCTTCGCTTCCGTTAATGCAGTATTTGTAGCATTCGAAAAAAATAAATTGGAGAGGCTAGGATTGACAGTAAGTTGAAAAGTGAATAATAAAGCAATTGCAAAAGGGATTATACAAAAGAGCAATAGCTTTTTCATAGTTCTTTATATACTTCCAACAATGCTAATCATTTTATCGATGCTGTCGAAATTGTCTTCAGTGATTAAATGTTGTGGAATTTTTTTTCCTGTTTTTTCCTCAATACTTACTAATAAATCGACAATGGCTATTGAATCAAGTAATTTTGACTTAAGTAAAGATTCGGAAGGAGAAACTTTTATAAATGCAATGGCCGCAATTTCAGCCTGAATAAAAGATACTAATTCATCCATTAGTTAATTGTAAAACGCTTTAAGCTTTTTCTTTAAAATTATAGTGCCGTGATAATTCTAAAGACGCTTTAGGATTTATCGAGAGGCAGGGTAAAGTTAGTAAAAAACTCAAAGTTAAATTTACTTGAGTAGCACTTTACAAGTAAATGATAGCATAATAAGTATCTAACTACGAATCGGTCAACAGAATCAATAATTAGGTATCATTTTATTTATTTTTCCAAATCGCCAATCAGCTTTTTTAATTGCTCATTGTTGGGCTGCAATTTTAATTCCTCCTTGTAAAAGTTTAAAGCAGATTTTTTATCACCTGATAGCATATAGGCTTCTGCTAAACTATCGTAGGTATTGGGTATGGTAGGAAATAGTTCAACGTTTATTTTAAACAACTGTATCGCATATTCAATTTTTTTGGCTTCAATCAATTGGTAACCGAAGTAATTAAAAAATCGTTCATCAAATGGCAAACCGGCTTGCTCGGCTAGTTTAGTCGCGTTTAACTTTACATGCTCACTCCCTTCACTTCTCAGTAAATTATACAACACATTTTTAATAGGATAATTTAATGGAGGAAAGGGCTTATTTTTCAGTATAGCATTAATTCGGAATGATAATTCATCTGCAATAGAACCTGTATTCGCCATAACAACAAAAGAGTAACCGCTTTCAACATCAAAGTTAATGGTGCTATTCCAAAGCGGTGTTCCACCTGCTATGCTGCCACTTTTGTAAATTTTTGCAGAAGGTAATATAGCCTTTCGTTTAGCTTCAACAAATTGAAATAAATTAGCTAGCGTTGTATATATGCCACCTGCAGGAGTGCTGTTAGAAATATCATCCATACTAAGTTTAGTTCCATCAAAGTCTATTTCTGTTCCAAATGCTCGATTCAGTTCTTTTGACTTTTCAGATTTTGAATAAGCTAATTTTTTTAATCCTAAAGGTTTTACTATTCGCTCTTCCATATTTTTCTCAAAACTTAATTGAGTTACTTTTTCAATAACAGCGCCTAATACAGCATATCCTGAATTGGAATATTCACGTTGAGTACCCGGTTCAAACAGCAAGGGCTCTGTTATAATTAAATCAATTAGTTCGGTTAAACTGAATTCTTTTTTTTGTAATTCAGCAAATTGTGGATGCCGCAAATAATCACCTAAACCTGATTTCATATCAAGAAGCTGTTGGATGGTTATTTGATTCCCAATTTTATCCGGAAAAAATTTGCAATGTTTGCTAAGCGGATCTGAATACTCCAATTTTTTTTCATTCACCAATTGATGTATGATTTCTTCAGTAAACTGTTTGTTTAAGGAACCGATGTTGAACAAAGTATTCTCATCCATTTTTCGTTTTGTATTCCAATCTGCATATCCCTCTTGCCGGTAATAAAATTTTTCACCATTGTGGGACATAAGTACATGCCCTGAAAACAATCCCATTTTAGTAGCTTCTGCTAAAAGTGAATCAACTTTTTGTGTAATTTCCTTTCGGGTAACTTGAGAAAATAGGTGAGTTGAAAAAAGTAATGTGCCCCATACAAGAAAAAGAAATTTAATTTTCATCGTGTTTATAAGTTGAATTAGTTGTTGCTCAAAATACTTGAGAATCTGGGTAGTAAATATTCAATTCTTTACCTAAGTCAAAAAAATATTCTTGTTAAAAAAATAAAACTGATGCACTTCGTTAAAAAATAACGAAGCACATCAGTTTACTACTTTAAAATTCTGTTCTCTATTTTATATCAAATCTGTCCGCATTCATCACCTTTGTCCAGGCTTTAATAAAGTCGCTTACAAAACGCTCTTTATTATCGTCTTGTGCATAAAACTCTGAATAGGCACGTAATATTGAGTTTGAACCAAATACCAAATCAACCCTCGTTGCTGTCCATTTGGTAGAACCGCTTTTACGGTCTACTACGTTGTACAAATTTTCTCCGGCAGGTTTCCAGGTATAACGCATATCGGTAAGATTTACAAAAAAGTCATTGCTCAAACTTCCAACTTTATCTGTAAATACTCCATGTTTTTGTGCACCAAAGTTAGTTCCCAGTACACGCATTCCGCCAATCAATACAGTCATTTCGGGGGCAGTTATTCCCATTAACTGACAGCGGTCAACTAACAGTTCTTCGGGTTGAACGGTATAGCTCTTTTTAATCCAATTTCGAAATCCGTCGTGCACCGGTTCCAAATAGCTAAATGATTCTACATCGGTTTCTTCTTGCTTAGCATCGCCTCGTCCTCCGGTAAAAGGAACTTTTACTTTATGTCCGGCATCGTGTGCAGCTTTTTCAATCGCCGCAACACCGCCTAAAACAATCAAATCGGCCATGCTTACTTTTTTCTTTAGTCCGGCTTGAATTTCCTTTAACTTGCTTACAACACGACTTAATTTTTCAGGTTCATTTCCTTCCCAATTTATTTGCGGTGTTAAACAAATTCTTGCACCGTTGGCACCACCTCTAAAATCAGAACCTCTAAAGGTACGCGCACTGTCCCAAGCTGTTGTGATAAGATCAACCGAAGAAATTCCTGAATTGAGCAATTTCGACTTTAACTCTTCTGTTTCTGCATCCGTAAGCGTATATTCAGCAGCAGGAATTGGATCTTGCCAAATTAAATCTTCGCTTGGTACATCTGCACCTAAGTAGCGACTTTTCGGTCCTAAATCGCGGTGAGTAAGTTTAAACCAGGCACGTGCAAATACTTCTTCAAAATACTTTGGTTCATTGAAAAATCGTTCCGATATCTTACGGTATTCAGGATCCATTTTCATGGCCATATCCGCATCCGTCATAATTGGGTTTCGGCGTACACCTTTAATATGTGCGTCGAACGGTTTATCTTCTTCCTTAATATTAATGGGCTCCCATTGCCATGCACCGGCCGGACTTTTTTTCAATTCCCATTCATACTTCAACAACAAATAAAAATACGTGTGATTCCATTTGTTGGGTGTTGTGGTCCAAGCGCCTTCAAGACCGCTGGTTACTGTATCTTCAGCATTCCCTTTACCGCTTGGATTCATCCATCCGAATCCTTGTTGATGAACATCACCTGCCTCAGGATTAGGACTTAATTTTGAAGCATCTCCATTTCCATGTGCTTTTCCAACTGTATGTCCTCCGGCAGCCAGTGCAACTGTTTCTTCGTCGTTCATAGCCATTCTTTTGAAGGTTGTTCTAACGTCCATGGCTGTTCTCAAAGGATCAGGTTTTCCATCTACACCTTCGGGATTCACATATATTAAACCCATTTGAACAGCTGCTAATGGATTGTCCAACGAATCGCTCGTTGCATCTGCATACCTCGATTTTCCCAGCCATTCTTTTTCAACTCCCCAATTAATATCCTTTTCAGGATTCCAAATATCCTCACGTCCTCCGGCAAATCCGAATGTTTTAAAGCCCATCGATTCATAGGCCATATTACCCGCAAGAATAAATAAATCGGCCCAGGATATTTTGTTTCCATATTTCTTTTTAACCGGCCAAAGCAACCTTCTTGCCTTATCCAGGTTAGCATTATCGGGCCAACTGTTAAGCGGTGCGAAACGTTGATTTCCATTATTTGCTCCGCCTCGTCCATCCGTTACACGGTAGGTTCCTGCTGCGTGCCATGCCATGCGAATCATTAATCCACCATAATGTCCCCAATCTGCCGGCCACCAATCTTGGCTTTCGGTCATCAAATTTTTTAAATCTGTTTTTAAATTTTCGAGGTTCAGTTTTTTAAACTCTTCCTTGTAATTAAATTCGGCTTGGTTGGGATTAGATTTGCGATCGTGTTGATGCAGTATATCTAAATTTAAGCTGTTGGGCCACCAATTTGTTACTGTATTTTGAGTAAGGGTGTTTCCACCATGCATAACCGGACATTTTCCTTTTTTTGTTTCCATTGATAATATATGTTAGTTTTTAAATTCTCCACTAATTTGAAGGGTGATATCTTTTATTTTAAAGCCTTTTATCTTTTTTCCGGCAAAATAGTTTTTTAATAAACCATCTAGCTCTTGGTCTTCAAAATCTTCAATCCGATCGGTTTCACTGCAGTATAAATGATGGTGTTGATGCAATATGGCGTCGTATCGCATCACATCTTTTTCGTTTTTTACTTTTCGAAGTAATTCATTTACTACCAACGAATCAAGTACTTTGTATACTGTTCCCACCGAAATATTGGGATGATTTTTTTTAATGTATTCAATTATGTTTTCAGCAGTAGGATGGTTCTTTAGCTTCACTACTGCTTCATATATTGCCATACGTTGAGGAGTAATTTTTAATCCCTTTTGGCTCAGTTGAGTTCGTAAACCGTCTAATTTCATGCTTGCTTTGTGCGAAATTATTTCAAAGATAATTATTCTTATTTAGGAAATATTGCTTGTTGAAAGATTGTGAAAAAATTGGAGGAAATGCAGTTAGTATAATCCCTTAGCAAAACTGTATACATTTATAATTCATACATTTAATCAGCTGGCAAGGTATAGAGTATCAGGTAAAATTTACGACCTTTACTAAACCTATTCACCAAACAATGCTTTATGCCTTTTAGAAAGAGGTACTTCATGTTGTTTTTTTTATTGACGATGAAATACCTTCATGCGCAGGAAATGTTGGGCATCGCCAATAGCAATTATGCTGGTATGATGGGAGTGGAGCTTAACCCGGCATCCATTGTTGGAGCTCCATATCGCTGGGAAGTGCACCTAGTATCACTGGATGTTTTTGCCATGAACAATTATTTATTCTTAAAAAAAGATAGCAAAGCAATCAGTAGTTTACGAAAGGGTACAAGTATACCACCCGATAGAGTAACTTATAAAAATACAAGCAACGATAAAAGTGCCAATGTGCAGGCTTTTGCCAAGGCTCCCGGTTTTATTTATTCGAACAAAAAATTTGGAATTGGTTTGCATGCTTCAACACGGGTTGCACTTGGAGCTAGAGGAGTGCCGTACCACCTGGCAAATTTTATGAAAGAAGGGTTTGACTTTACGCAACAGCAAAAAATTAATTATTCAGGAGGCAATGCAAAAATAGCCGGAATGAATTGGCATGAGTTGGGAATAACAGCTGGTATGAGCCTAATTAATACTAAGTCTTCTTACCTCGCAGCCGGAATCAGCATCAACTATTTGCAAGGTTTGAATAGCTTTTATTTGTTGGTCGACAACATCAATTACAATGTACAATCCGACTCTTTGTGGGAAATTTATTTGGCTAAAGTTGAGTATGGACATGCCATGGCCGATCCTTCTGCCGGTACCGGTGGAACTGTCTTGGCTAAAAAAGGAAGAGGCATTGGTGGTAGTTTGGGTTTTCAATTTTACAGCAATAGAAATCCACTGGCCTATAATCCATGCACGAAAGAAAAATTAAAAAAGTACGATTACAAAATAGGTTTTTCGTTAATTGATATAGGTCGAGTAAAGTTTTCCAAAGCAGCCGAAAAATATGTTTTTAATAACGTTTCAACCAATTGGTTTGGAATTGATACAGTAAAAATAAAGGGTGTTTCACAAACCGATGTAACCTTTAATAATCAATTTTTTGGTAATCCTCAGGCAGGGCTTGTTGCCAACGATTATGCTATAGGATTGCCGGCTGCGGCATCAATACAATTCGATTATGCAGTTACTCCCTTTTGGTACCTTAATTTTACAGCGATTCAACGAATTCCTTTTACCGATTATACGATTCGACGCGCCAATCAACTTTCGCTTACACTGCGCTACGAACGCAAGCGATTTGAAATAGCTGTTCCCTACAGCTTTTACGATTATTTCAAACACCGTGTGGGTGTGTGCTTACGCTATCGCTTTTTAGTTTTAGGTACGGATATGATTGGACCTTATACCGGCAAATTTGATGCTTATGGATTGGATATTTACTTAGGTATTAAAATACAAGGTTTTGGTAAATGCAAAAAGAGTGCTGTTAGAACAGGAAAACGAAATTATCAGATGGATTGTTATCAGGAATTAAAAAGATAAATTCTAAATTAACTTTAGGGTTTAGATTTAGTACCATCATGTAATTCAACGATTCATTTGGTGTACATTGTTAAGCCATTATCCATCAGCGCATCGTTTTTACTGATGCGCTTTTTCTCATTCAATGCTCTACTTGCTTAGTAGGTTGCTACAAGTAAAGGAGATAAACAAGCTGTTTTTTCAATTCGCAAATGCTATAGTTTTTGCCACAACTTTCCAACACTACAAGCAAAAACTATTTCAAAATTTTATATACCAATCCTGGCTATATTCTGTTATTTTTGCTCCGGTTCAAATTTATTTTAGCATGTCACCTCATACCATTAGTCCTGAATTACTCGATTTTTCAAGCCTTGAAAATTGTTTAACTAAAAAGCTGCAACTAAAATTGTCTGATGCATCGCGCAAGCTCATTACCGATTGTCGCGATTATCTGGATCATAAAATGGCTTCCAACAAAGAACCTATTTATGGCATTAATACCGGATTTGGTTCCTTGTGTGATACCAAAATCCCTGATAAGGACTTAAGCAAATTACAAGAGAATTTAGTGATGAGTCATGCTTGCGGTACCGGAGAAGAAGTTCCGAAAGAGCTGGTTAAATTAATGTTGCTGCTGAAAATACAAGGCTTGTCATACGGTAAAAGCGCAGTGCAATTACGTACTGTTGAACGTTTAATAGATTTTTATAATCACGATATTTTACCGGTGGTTTATCAACAAGGTTCCTTAGGTGCTTCCGGCGATTTAGCACCGTTAGCTCATTTGTCCTTACCCTTATTGGGAATGGGAGAAGTGTATTACAAAAATGAAAGGCGCAACATGTCTGAAGTAATGAAGGAAATGAACTGGGAGGCAATTTCGCTTAAATCAAAGGAAGGTTTAGCCTTATTAAACGGTACTCAGTTTATGAGTGCATACGGCTGCTGGTGTTTGATGAAAGCAACTAAATTGAGTTCCTGGGCCGATGCAGTAGCAGCTATTTCGTTGGAAGGATTTGATGGGCGCACTGAACCTTTTAAAGAACACATTCACAGCATACGTCCTCATCAAGGGCAAATGCAAACGGCAAAAAATATGCGCGGCTTACTTCAAGGAAGTCAAATTGCTGCACAAGCCAAAACACATGTACAAGATCCTTATTCATTTCGTTGCATACCCCAAGTGCACGGCGCTTCAAAAGACGCCATCAACTATGTGCAATCAGTTTTTTTAACCGAGATTAATGCTGTAACCGATAATCCTACTGTTTTTCCTGAAGAAGATGAAATTATTTCAGGAGGGAATTTTCATGGACAACCGCTTGCTATTGCATTGGATTTGTTGTGTATCGCATTGAGCGAACTGGGTAATATTTCAGAACGACGCACTTATCAGTTGATATCCGGTTTGCGCAAACTGCCTGCTTTTTTAGTTGCGAACCCGGGATTGAATTCAGGATTTATGATTCCTCAATACACAGCTGCTTCCATTGTAAGTCAGAATAAACAGCTTTGTTCTCCCGCTTCAGTCGATTCCATTGTGTCGTCAAATGGTCAGGAAGATCATGTGAGCATGGGTGCGAATGCAGCCACTAAATGCTTTAAGGTGGTTGAAAATCTTGAAAGAATTATTGCAATTGAATTAATGAATGCAGCCCAGGCGATAGAGTTTCGTCGACCACTTCGCAGCTCTGAAACACTCGAGAAAATTTTACTCAAGTACCGAAAGCAGGTACCATCACTTAGCGAAGACCGCATTTTATACAGCGATATGGAACTTTCTTTACAATTTATAAAAAATGAAGTTGCTCCGCTTTCTTAGCCTGATTATTCTTTTCCTTCCACTTGCAACAGCGGCATGTGATTGTGTTGCTAAGAAAGATTTAACCATTGTTGAATGCCGCAAATTTGACGTTATCTTATCCGGAATTGTTGATTCAGTGGCGCTATGCAATAAAGGTAAGGCCATAACTTTTATGCAAGTGAATGAAGTTTACAAGGGTGATATTGCGAATCGTTTTCATTTTGATTTTGATTGTGAAAGCTCCTGCCAAATGAGCTTTGCAAAGGGTGAACAATGGTTGATTTATGCAACCTACAATCCTGAATTAAAAGTGTATGAAGTTAATTTTTGCGATCGCAACCGTAAGTATTTTCAAAAAAATTCGGACGATTATTATACAACAAGTTTGGGCATAAATTGGAAGGATGAAATTGATTTTTTAAAAAAGAACATTGGCTTAAAGCCGAATGTTGCACAATCTGAATCAAGTAGTTCAAAAGATATAACTCAACGTGAAAATCAATTGGGAACCGGTAAAAATAACTTAGTATTGCTGCTTATTTCGGCCTTGTTATTCTTGCTTATTTACTTTTTCGTTACAAAAAAAATAAAATGAATCAACCTTATAAAGCTCATCCTTGGCATGGCATCGCTGCCGGCGACAATGTTCCGGAAATAGTAACAGCCTTTATCGAAATTGTTCCTTCAGACACAGTTAAGTATGAAGTTGATAAAAACACAGGCTATTTAAAAGTTGACCGTCCGCAAAAATTCAGCAATATTATTCCTGCATTGTATGGATTTATTCCGCAAACTTATTGTGGAAAAAAAGTAGCAGAGTTTTCAGCCATGAAAAGTGGAATACCAACATTAAAGGGCGATGGCGACCCATTAGACATTTGTGTTTTAAGTGAACGCAACATAACGCATGGGGATATTATATTACCGGCTATTCCCATTGGTGGTTTCCGCATGATTGACAAAGGTGAAGCCGATGATAAGATTATTGCGGTGATGGCGAATGATGAAGTATATCGTGAATGGAAGGATATTGCTGATTGCCCTGATTCAATAGTACAACGTTTAAAACACTATTTTTTGACCTATAAAAATATGCCGGGTCTTGAAACGCGTAGTGTTGAAATAACTCAAACTTATGGTAAAAGTGAGGCATTTGAAGTTATTAAAAGGAGTTGTGAGGATTATAAATTGGAAATACTAAAAGCATAAAAAAGCCGCTAGTATGCACCAGCGGCTTTAAAATTTAACCAACACTATTTTTATTAAGGTCTTTTTTCGCCTTTACGTTCCTGTATTTTCTTTAATAGTTCGCGCTTAAAATCTTCTTGCGCACGATACAATTTAGCTACCTTACGTATGGGCAATACTGCTTTAAATTTCGAATGATATTCTTTCATAACATCCAGTTCTTTTTGCCTGAAGGCAACTTCACTGTCAATTAATGTTTCAACTTCTTTATCACTCAATTGATCTAAATTATCTTGTCCTTCGCGCGAATCTTTGCGTCGATTTTGACGTATGGCTTGTATCTTAGCTTCAAACTCATTAAATACCGGCCAAAATTGTTGGGCTTCAGTTGGTGTTAATTCCAATTTATTCGTGAGGTAAGCAATTTTCATCGCTTCTACTTTTTCTTTTCGTTCGCCCTTGTTCATTTTGTCGACTTGGCCGGGTTGCGCCAAAGCAATACTGCTTACTAATAGAAGCGTAGGTAACAGGAGCTGTATTTTTTTCATTTTTTTAGGATTAAAATTCATTGCTTATAGTTGTTAAATCGATGTTGTTACTTAGTAAATAATCTTCAATTTCTTCGTTGCTGATACCGTTATTTTTTTCAATTTGTAAAGAGGTATTTTCAAGAACTTCGTCATCCAATTGTTCAGCAAGTTCTGATTCGTCAACACTGCTGAGGTATTCACTGTCGTAATTTTGTATCAGTTCACTTGTTTGAGGCTCAGCAATGGTACCTGTGTTGTTTGTAAAATAATAGATGCCCGAAAAAAGTATCAAAGTAACAGAGAGCGCAGCGAATGCCAATTTATAATTTGGGACCCAGTAAACTGGCGCTTTTACATTTGCATGTATTTTATCTTGCATTTGTCCCGGTAATTTTTCGAAATAATTTTCGGGAGCAGCAAACAGTTCTTTCTTTTCAATTTTTGATAAGGAAGGTGCTAATTTTTCTAAATTTTCATCTTCAAAATCTTCCAGTTCGTTTTTCATGTTTCTAGGATGCATCTAAATTCAAATAGTTTAATTCTTTACAACAAATTCTTCAATTTTTTTTACGGCTATGTGGTAGGATGCTTTTAAAGCACCTACAGAAGTACCTAAGACTTTGCTCATGTCTTCGTATTTAAAATTTTCATAATACTTCATGTTAAATACCAGGCGTTGCTTTTCAGGTAAGGTTAGGATAGCTTTTTGCAATTTCAACTGTATTTCATCACCTCTAAAATAGTTATCATCTTCCAACGATTTGCTAAGCTGATATTCCACATCCACCATGGGTATAAAAAAACGGGTTCTTTTTTTCTTCAAAAAACTCAGTGATTCATTCGTTGCAATACGATACAGCCAGGTAAATAATTGCGATTCTTCTTTAAAACCAAGCAAGTTATTCCACACTTTTATCCATACGTTTTGAAGTACATCGTTCGTGTCATCGTGGTCGATGAGCATTCGACGAATATGCGTATACAAGCGTTTTTGGTATTTTTTTACGAGTAAATTATAGGCATACGAACGTGTATTTTCTTCTCTGAATTTTATTAGAAGTTCTTTGTCGCTGTATTCCTCCATAAATAGTTACTGTAGTTGCAGCTTAATTATTGCCGGCAAGTTTTGGTCAGACAAGTCGAAGGATAAATGGTTTAAAGTACCCGGAAAAAATATTGAAAAGGGGTCTATTTCCTTTTCATTACTTTTTGCACTGCCGCTACAATATTTTTTGCATCAAGTCCGTATTTCACCATGAGTTCATCGGGAGTACCACTTTCACCAAAGCTATCGTTTACACCAACCATTTCAATCGGAGTGGGGAGTTGTTGCGCCAACAATTGTGATATGCTATCGCCAAGTCCACCATTCAGTTGATGTTCTTCGGCTGTTACAACACATTTAGTTTTTCTTACCGAATCTAACACTGCTTTTGCATCAAGTGGTTTTATGGTATGGATATTAATGATATCGGCATTAATTCCGGCAGCCGCTAAAAGTTCACCGGCTTCAATGGCCTTCCAAACCAGGTGTCCGGTGCAAAAAATACTTACATCATTTCCTTCATTGAATACCACTGCTTTTCCAATTTCAAATTTTTGATTGGGGTCGGTAAACACCGGCACGGTTGGACGGCCAAAGCGCAAATACACCGGACCATGATGTTCAGCTATAGCAATTGTAGCGGCTTTGGTTTGGTTGTAATCACAAGGATTAATCACGGTCATATTGGGCAGCATTTTCATCATGCCTATGTCTTCCAAAATTTGATGTGTTGCACCGTCTTCGCCGAGCGTAAGTCCAGCATGCGAAGCACAAATTTTTACATTTTTATCAGAGTAAGCAATCGATTGACGAATTTGATCATACACTCTTCCGGTACTGAAATTGGCAAATGTTCCGGTAAAAGGAATTTTGTCGCCAATGGTCATGCCGGCTGCAATTCCCATCATATTGGCTTCCGCAATTCCTACCTGAAAAAATCGCTCCGGAAAATCTTTTGCAAAGGCATCCATTTTTAGCGAACCGGTTAAATCGGCGCACAAGGCAACTACTTTATCATTTTTTTTTCCAAGTTCATGCAAGCCGGCGCCAAATCCTGAGCGGGTATCTTTTTTTTCGGTGTAGGTGTATTTTTTCATACTTGAGATTTTGTTTTTTTAAAAAGTTTTGATGGAGGAGGAGCTGCCCGATTCTATTTTAAATTGACGTTCAATCGTGTATATACTTTCTTTTGCGCTTTTAGGGCGATACACCAATCGATAGCTTCCGGGCAATAAAATGAGGCTCTCGCGTGTTGAATTTTCTGGAAGGTTGTAAATCCATTTGAGCTTGTTTTTTTCTTCCACATAAATACTACCATAGCCAGCTCCATTAGTTAATATGTTGGCTATTCCGGGCTGAGGTATTTGAACACTGGTTGTTTTACTTTGTGAAATATCTACGTCATTAATCAATAGCCTGGGTAAAGTAAGAATTTCTAAATCGTATTTACCAACCAAGTATTTTTCGGTTTTTGTTGCATCTTGTACCACAAGGGTATTCATTTCACCCTTTTTTCGAACAATAAATTGCAAGGATTTGTAATCATTAATTCCGTTAGTTTTTAAATTAAGAAATCCTTGAGGAGCATCAATTGCAATAATGGTGTGCTTACCCGGCGTTAATTCAATACTGTCTTTGGTAACTAAAGGTGTGGTGTGCACAACCA
>DGQS01000227.1 GCA_002389785.1 Bacteroidetes bacterium UBA4408 | reverse complement strand
TTATCAAACTTACTATCTGTAATAACTTTTTCAAGTGGTGAATAAAACCCATTAACAACATCAGGAGAAGTGTTTTTTACTTGTACATCTTTGCCATTCATTTTTAAAGTGTACGGTTTTTCTACTCCTCCCTTACCAATACCTACCCAATCACCGACTGTTTTAGCTGCTGTTAAACCTGCGTTTTTCAAACCATTAAACACTTGTGAAATAACACTATGTACTGGTTCTACATCTTCCTTATTAACTCCAAAGTTTTCTATCTGCTGCTTTGTTTCCACATCTCCCCCTACACCACTACCTACTTCTTTTTGTTCTTCCTTACCTGCACCCTCTCCAACCACTTCGGTTTTTTCATTTGGTTTAAATCTAAATCCGTTTGTAAAAGGTGTTTCTCCCCCTCGCTTCCCTTTCCTGTAATAAAAATTAGTCCCCTCTGTTCCGTCTGCAAGCAAGTTAACAACTCTTACACCCTGTCCAGTTATTGTTAAAGAATATTTATTTCCCTCGCTATCTGTAATAACTCCGCTTTCTGTGATATTATTTATTACTTCATCTACTTTGTTGTTATGTTTAATATTCGCATCCGCAAAAGCCTTGTCTCCGCTTTCCCCATCTTCAAAATCCGCCCTTTGTGGTTTTTCAAAACCTAAATCAATCCCTTTTTGTGTGAGTTTTTTATGGTAATCTTCTGCTGCACCCTCTCCAACTTTAACAGGCTCAACTTTTTTGGGTTCACTTTCCACTGGCTGCTCCACACCAATTTCTGCTGCAATTTCTTCATGCTCTTTCTCAATTATTTTTGTCAGTTCCTCCTCGATGGGCTTGGTGGCTTCTACAACTTTTTGCTTTAATAATTTAGCTTCAATTTTCTCGGCAGGAGTTTCTCCAACAGGAATATTTTTTATAGTTTCTTCTGCCTGTAAAAGTTGATTATTCAACTCTTCCTTTTTTGCTTGAAGAACATTGTTTTCCTCTGTTTTCTCCACAGCCTTCTTTGCTTCCTCCTCCCCCGTTTTCTCTAGTGCCTCCACAAATGCTTTTGTTTCTTCACCATTCAAAGGCTCATTGTTTTTTATTTTCCTCGCTAACTCTTTTGGCTTTATAGCTCCTGATAATTTATGAAAAATTACAAGGTTCCCAAAGGTGTCAAGGATATTAGTTACTGACTGCTTTAGTTTGTCGTTACCTGCATTGTCAATTATCTGCGATGCAGGTGTCATTATTGTCTTGATAATATCTTCGGGCAATACCGCTTCGGCGGTAGCGTTACCAAGATGCCATGCAGCAAATACTTCGGGGTTAGTGGCTTGCATATAAGCAAAACCTCCTTTTATTGCTCCCTCGATTATTTTTGACTGAGGCAACAAAACGTCTTCGGCGGTAATCTCTTCGCCCGCCATCGCTTTTCTATTGTACTCATTCGCTAAGTCAATAGCTTCCTTTAAACTCTCACCCATTCCTTTTACCAAGTCAACTCCCCCTTCAACGAAAGAACGGCCAAAAGCCACAGGTGAAATTAAAGAAAGTGCTGCATCGTTACCTAAAATTATTCCTTCCGCTGCCTGCACTATAAGATTGGCACGCTTTTCTTTATCCAATTCATATTCACTCTCTCCTACTTTTTCGGATTGTAATGGAATAAGTTTTTCTTGCGCTGCCTGTGCTGCTGCGCTTAGGTAAGTAGCTTTTGTAGCATCGTCATTATTGTAAGCATCCCAAGCTAGTCCTTTTAACGCTTCTACGTTATTGGGATTTTTCTCAAGTGCCACCTCCCACATTCTCTTAGCATCTTCGTTCTTGCCTAGCTTTTGATAGGCCTTACCAATGCCATAGGCAAGCGCATCATCATTGCTCGCTATCTGTTGCCCAAACGCTTTGTCTTGTAAAAGTGTACCTGTTTCTTTTTGAGGAAAATTTGCAGCCTCGTCAAAAGACATTATCGCCTGCTCATAATCACCAGATTTTAAATACTCGTTACCAAGCAAAAAATGTGTGTCACGACTTGGGTTTTGCTGTGCTGCCTGCTGGACAGGAAGAAGTGTTGGATTGGCTATTCTTTTTTGAATAACTTTTTCTACCCTTTCAGTTTCCTGCGGCTTATTAAAATCCTGTAAATTAGTTGGAGGAGCAAATGCTCCAACTCCTGTTAGGTCAGGTGTTTTCGGATTGTTCTCCGGCCTTAAAACGTCCATACTCAACGTAGAAGCCGAAGAAGTAAAAGGTGCGCTTACGGGTGCAGGTGAAGCTAACTCGTTTTTTTTTTCACCGTTATCAACGATGTCTTGTGCGGGAGCTACAAATCCCTGTTCTTCTTCAATGTCTGCTTTTGGCGCTACAAAATCTTCCATTATTTTTTGGTTGCTTTATTTCCTTTTGAATCTATGTACTTTGCTCCTTTTGGTAAAGCATCGTATTCCGATTGTGTTTTAACTGTTGAATACCCCGCATTTTTAGCGTTCCCTCTCGATGTTTCTTCCTTGGTGGATGAACTACTCATTTTTGGTGCAGCAGCCTTGTTCATATCCTCCACTTTCTTTTCAAGGTAATCGTAAAGTGCTGTGCCATCTTTTACTTTTTTCTTATTGAAAAGATTTTTGTATGTAGATGCTTTCGCAACGAATGGAACCGGAGTATCTTTTTTCGATGCAACTGTATTTCCTTGTGCATCCGTTTCATCGGGAGCATCAATTACAGCGCTTTGATAGTTACCATGTACCAACACAGCCTTCTTTGTTTTCATCTCCGGGTGTGCTGCTATTTGGTCTGCCGTAACGGGCTTGCCGGTAGCTACATCAACATCTCCTATCCCTAT
>DGQS01000028.1 GCA_002389785.1 Bacteroidetes bacterium UBA4408 | reverse complement strand
AGGTCCTCAAATTTATGCAGGTGCTCAATATTCGCTGGGTGAACAAAGCAGTGTTTCGCTTTTATTGCAGGGACATTTTTTTGATAAAAAATTGCATCCTGCAATGGCACTTTCCTACAACTATAAAATTGATAAGTACTTAAATGGTTCGATTAACTATTCAATGTTTAACCGCAGCTATATGAATATTGGTCTTGGATTAGCTGTTAATTTAGGGCCGGTTCAACTATATGCCGTGAGCGACAATATATTGGGATTGTTTGTTTACAATAAATACAACGTTACCAACGACGATGGTAAAAAAACCAGCATTACCTATCCGGGAAATACAAAAAATTTGAATTTGCGTGTAGGCCTAAATCTAACCTTTGGTCGTAAACCGTTGGATAAAGACAAAGACGGTGTGGTAAATAAAAAAGATGCGTGTCCAGAAATTCCGGGATTAGTTGAATTTCAAGGTTGTCCTGATAAGGATGGAGATAAAATTCCGGATAAAGATGATGATTGTGCCGACATTATTGGTTTAGCGAAATTTAACGGTTGCCCGGATGCCGATAACGATGAAATAAAAGATAGCGAAGATCGTTGTCCAACCAGACCTGGACCAATTGAAAACAAAGGTTGTCCTGAGGATGTATTGTATGTATTGGATGCAACTGGTAAAGTAATTAAGTTTACCACAAAAGGTAAAGACGGATTCTTCCATTTTGAATCACTACCTGCGGATGGGGATTTTAAATTCCGATTAGATGGTGATGGAACTGAGACTATTGACAGGTTAAATATTTTGGTTGGAGGTGTTTCAATTCGAGCAACTCGCATGAAAGATGGATTCTTTAAGTTTGAGAAAATTGTTCCGGATGAATCGCGCTTGAAAGAAGAAAAAGTGATTGATGTTCCAATTAAGTTATTGAAGGAAGAACAGGAAATTTTGAAAAAAGCTTTTGATAATCTTGAATTTAATTTAGGTAAAGATGTAATTCGTTACGAATCGTACGCATCACTAGATGATTTAGGAAAATTACTGGTGAAGAAATCCGACTGGCGTTTAAAACTAAGCGGACATACCGACAATGCCGGTAATGCGAAAGCGAATTTATTATTGTCACAAAAACGTGCCCAGGCGGTGAAAAACTTCCTTGTTGACAGAGGAATAAAAGCGGATAGAATTATAGTTGAATACTTTGGATCGAGCAAGCCTGTTGCAGATAATAAAACGGAGGCGGGAAGACAAAAAAATCGCAGGGTTGAAATGAAAATAATTGAATAACAAAAAAAAGCCTCCGAATTTTGGAGGCTTTTTTTTGAATTAATAATTGCTCCTACTCCTTTAATATGCCTTGCAAAAATTAACTTTGCAAAATGGATTTTGAAATAACATCTGAATTTAAACCAACCGGTGATCAACCTGAGGCTATTCGACAATTGGTTGAAGGAGTAAATACCGGAATGCCTGCTCAAACTTTACTTGGTGTGACTGGTTCGGGTAAAACGTTTACAGTGGCTAATGTAATTCAACAAACCGGAAAACCCACTTTGGTTTTGAGTCATAATAAGACCTTGGCTGCTCAACTTTATGGTGAATTCAAACAGTTTTTTCCTAAGAATGCAGTAGAGTACTTTGTTTCGTATTACGATTATTACCAACCGGAGGCCTATTTACCAACCACCAATACTTATATTGAAAAAGATCTTTCAATAAATGATGAAATTGAAAAGCTTCGTTTAAGTACTACCTCTTCGCTATTATCCGGGAGGCGTGATATTATTGTAGTTTCTAGCGTTTCATGTATCTATGGAATGGGAAACCCGGAGGATTTTAACGCAAATATTATCAAGGTTAAAAAAGGTCAAGTAATTACCCGAAATCAGTTTTTACATCAACTGGTTAGCAGTTTGTATTCGCGCAGTGAAGGAGATTTTAATCGAGGGAATTTTCGGGTAAAAGGCGATACCGTTGACGTGTTTTTGGCATATGCCGACTATGCCTTTCGATTTGTTTTTTGGGGAGATGAAATTGAAGAAATTGAATCCTTTGATCCCCTGAGCGGCCAACGAATAGAAGTGTTGCAACAAGTGGTGATAAATCCTGCCAATTTATTTGTAACCACCAAAGACACCATGTTAAAAGCAATTTGGCAAATACAAGAAGACATGACGAAGCAGGTGGAATATTTTAAGGAAATTGGAAAACACCTGGAGGCAAAACGACTTGAAGACAGGGTTACTTACGACCTTGAAATGATGCGCGAATTAGGCTATTGCAGCGGCATTGAGAATTACTCAAGATATTTTGACGGGCGCGCAAGTGGCACACGACCATTTTGTTTACTCGATTATTTTCCGGACGATTACATGATGGTAATTGACGAAAGTCATGTAACCGTATCTCAAATAAAAGCCATGTATGGAGGCGACCGTTCGCGAAAACAAAATTTAGTGGAATATGGGTTTCGCTTGCCATCAGCAATGGATAACCGACCCTTAAAATTTGAAGAATTTGAAGGATTAACGCATCAAACAATTTATGTAAGCGCCACACCAGCCGACTATGAATTAGAAAAAAGCGGTGGAATTATAGTGGAGCAATTGATTCGTCCTACCGGCTTACTCGATCCGATTATTGAGGTGAAGCCGAGCGTTAACCAAATTGACGATCTACTGGATGAAACTGCACAAAGGGTGGAAAAGGGAGAACGCGTATTAGTAACTACGCTAACGAAACGTATGGCAGAAGAGCTGGCTAAATACATGTTAAATTTAAACATAAAATGTCGCTACATACATTCAGAAGTTGATACATTGGAGCGGGTAGAAATATTGCGTGACCTACGCTTAGGTGCATTTGATGTGCTCATCGGAGTAAATCTATTACGCGAAGGGCTTGATTTACCGGAAGTTTCGCTGGTTGCTATTTTGGATGCTGATAAAGAAGGGTTTTTAAGAAGCACTCGTTCACTTACACAAACCGCAGGAAGAGCAGCCAGAAATTTACATGGAAAAGTAATTATGTATGCTGATAAAATTACCGATAGCATGCAGCGCACCATTGAACAAACCAATTACCGACGTGAAAAACAATTGGCGTATAATGAATCCAACAACATCACTCCTACTCAAATTGTAAAATCACGCGAATCAATTTTAGGTCAAACCAAAGTGGCTGATAATAATTTTAATTTTGATAAGGCGGCTAAAGCATATTCTGAACGTGACATGGCAGATATTGCAGCCGATCCTGTAGTGCAATATATGAGTGCTGAACAATTGGAAAAAGCAATTGCAAATACCCGAAAAGAAATGGAAAAGGCTGCTAAAGAATTGGATTTTATTAGTGCTGCCCGCTTACGTGATGAACTTTTTGGGTTAGAAAAGATGGCAGGAAAAAAGAAACAAGTTTAAAATGGTCTGACAATAAATTTTCTAACTTTGAGTTATAGCTATTATGTAACCTTTATTACATCTGTTTAGTATACGAATTATAATTAATACAAATACTTAGAAACAATGAAAGCAGCAGCAAAATCACTAGCAGTTTTAATCAGCTTTAGTCTGATTATTGGAACAATTTCTTCCTGCAAGAAAAAAGACAAGGAAGAACCTGAACCGGAATTGGATTCACAAACTAAGCAGTTTAATGACTAAGCAAATAACTATAAATCTGAATCGGATGAAGTGAGTGACGATATCAACAATTATATCAAGGATGTACCTGCATTTGGAAGGGTTTCAGGAACTGCATCTAGTCCAATGTGTGGAGTTACTGTAGACTCAACTCAAATAGCTCAGAAAATTTTGATATTTAATTTTGATGGTATTACTCCTTGTTCAAGCCCATCGCGTACAAGGTCAGGTCAAATTAAAGTTCAACTTACTACAGGTGTTCATTGGAGCGATGCAGGTTCGGTACTTACAGAGACTTTCATTAATTTTAAAGTTACCAGATTAAGCGATAATCGTTCGGTAACTATTAACGGAGTTAAAAAAATTACCAATGTAAATGGAAATGACTGGTTAGGATTTTTGGCTGGAACTGCAAAATTAAAATACCGCGAACGTGCCTTTAATGTACAAGTTAAATTTGACAATTCCCAGGTTGCCACTTGGAATAGTGCACATACACACGAATGGGGTTATACACCATCTAATCAACGCATCGAATTTAAAGCCGATGGTGATACTAGTTTGAATGGTTTTAATACCGTAAGTGCATGGGGTGTGAATCGTTTTGGACAAGCATTTTCAACCAATTATACAAGTCCATGGTCATCGAATAGCTATTGTGGGTTTTGGCGTCCGATTTCGGGTGGTTTAGTACATCATGTAAATAATTCGGATTTTACTTTAACCCTGGGTGTTGATCAAAATGGTAATCCAAGCACGCTCAATTGTGCGTATGGATTTAAAATTACCTGGACGACCGGAAATAGTAATGGAAGTGCAGTATTTAGTTATTGATAGTAAATCTCAAGTAGGTAAAAGCTGTCTTTAATAGACAGCTTTTTTTTTGATACAATTTAAGTCGTTGTACATTATTAACCAAAGAGTATTTTTTAGGGTAATTAATTGTAAACCTAAAGAAGAAATTCGACCGATAAAATTATTTTTCAATTCATTCGATTAACTTTGTACACCCATACACAATGAACCGAAGTAAACCATTAATAATCCTTCTCATATTACAGTTGTTATGCATTGCAGCAATAAAAGCTCAGTGTATTTACATAAATGAAATTCTTATTAATGGTCCCGGTAGTTGTGATGGAAGTTGCAATCCAAATACTGAGGAATGGACAGAATTGTATAATGATTGTTCAACCCCGGTGAACATTGGGTGCTACGTTCTCACTGATGGAGAATTTACAGTTACTATTCCGGCAGGTACAATTTTAGCTCCCTATGATTATTATGTAATAGGGAGCAATAATTCGGGAGGAGTAGTTGATTTAAACATTGCTACTTGTAATTGCACTTCAGGGACTTTGGTAGGCACCTATAGCAACTCTGATGAACAAGCAATTTTAGTAAATCCATCCGGAGTTATTGTGGATGCTGTATATTGGGGAGTCGGAGATTTTCCTGTTTCAATTTTATCTACTCCGGTTGGCAGTTGTGCAGCAGTAAATATTAATGTTCCCAGTCCGGGTGCCATTTTTAGTCAATTAACTACCGGAGGAGCAAACGGCTGCAGCATGGCTCGTGATTGCGATAGTAATCCAACCTGGGTATCGCGATGCGGTTCAGCAATTTCAATTAATGCGAGTAATGGTTCAGTTATTCCAAAATTTTCGTGTAGCGATTCAACTATATGTCCGGGTACATGCATTAGTTTTACTGACCTTACAAGTGGTAACCCAAGTAGTTGGAATTGGACCTTTGCAGGAGCCACAGCAGCTACGAATAGTTCTTCAATAAAAAATCCAAGCAATGTGTGCTACAACACACCTGGAAATTTTCCGGTAACCTTAGCTGCAACAACTATTTGCGGAAGCATATCGGTTTCGATGCCTGCTTTTATACATGTTACAGCTTTACCTGTTCCTGTGATTACACCTGCAGGGCCATTAAATTTTTGTACCGGTGGATCCGTAATTTTACAATCGAGTGCAGCCTTAAATTATCAATGGTACCTAAACAACACCATAATTACCGGTGCTACGCAAGCAAATTATACCGCAACTCAAGCCGGAAGTTATACGGTTAAAATTAAGGATGGTCCCTGTACTTCAACCTCTTTACCAATAGTGGTAGTTGTTTCAACACAACCCACCGCGAGCATTACCGTGAACGGCTCAACTACAATTTGTAATGGAGGAACAACCTTGTTGGATGCCGGGAATGGTTTTACTTCGTATCAATGGCTGCTAAACAATGTTCCAATTGCCGGTGCTCAAAGTGCGACTTACTCGGTTTCAATAGCCGGTGATTATAGTGTAATTGTGGGTAATTCGGGAGGCTGCACTGATACCTCTGCTAAAACCGTCATCAGTTTTTCAAGTGGATATACAATAAACATTAATGCAACCGATACAATCTTTTGTGAAGGAAAAAATGCAACATTATCAATTAGTGGTAGCTATCCAAACATACTTTGGTCAACCGGACAAACTACTTCAACTATTTCTATTAGTGATAGTGGAAGTTACAGCGTGCTTGTATCAAATAATGCAGGGTGTAGTGGCACCGATACGGTAAAGATTAAGGTTATTCCCTTACCAACTATTTATGCAGGGAATGATACAATAGGAGATTGTGCCAACGGAATTATGTTACATGGAAGTGGCAATGGTTCTATTTTTTTGTGGTCGCCCGCAGAAACATTAAGTAACCCAAATATTCCCAATCCCATTGCTACACCAACAGAAACAACTACTTATTTACTGACTGTAACCGAAAACAATTGCACGATATTGGATGAAGTTACCATCACACTCGATTGTGGAAATTTGTATTTGCCTACTTCCTTTTCACCGAATGGCGATGGGAACAATGATTTATACAAAGCTATTGGTAACAATGTAAGTAGTTTTGACTTACGCATTTATAATCGTTGGGGAGAATTGGTTTTTACTAGTACAAACGTTGCTTTGGGTTGGGATGGAACTTATTTAAATGCTCCTGCGCCAGAAGGAGTTTATGTTGTAAAAGTGAAAGCATTTAACCCGCTTGGTAAATCTTTGTTTGATGAGAAGGAACGAAAGTCTACCATAACTTTATTCCGTTGATTTAAGCAGATACAT
The DNA here is from genome assembly GCA_002389785.1 of Bacteroidetes bacterium UBA4408. Classification (GTDB taxonomy): domain Bacteria; phylum Bacteroidota; class Bacteroidia; order UBA4408; family UBA4408; genus UBA4408. Next base: position 2,540 of record DGQS01000028.1, on the reverse strand, counting down.
GAGTTTAATTACAGTTTGGCCGGTTCAAAATTTAGTTATGATGAAACATTTCACCGAAACAAAAATTTCTAAATCAAGTTATAGAGCAGCTTGCTTCCTTTTGTTTTTACTGCTTTTGATTGGAGCAAATTTACATGTAATGGCACAAACAAAAAGTAGATTTCCTCAAGAAGTAGTGAATCAACAATTGCAAACAGCCAGTAAAAGTGGAGCAAACACTGCTTCTTTACCTACCATCAAAAATGAACTACCCTCCCATTCACTGCAATCTTTATTGAAAATAAAAGAACAACAAGTTTCTATTTTACAAAGTGTTCCAAAGAACAGTTCTGCTCAAAATAAATCCTCTGTTATCGACACTTTGGTAGTAGGTTTTATTCCGAACGATACCGTTGTAATAACCGGCAATTATACACATACAGGCCCAATATATGTCTTTAATGATGGGGTACTTTATTTTAAAAATGCTACTGTAACTAACATAGGCGAAATTTATGTTTTTGGGCATGGAAAACTATTTGCCGACTCTTCATCACTCACCTTTCCACAAAGCTATTTTTATGAACGATCATTACTAGTTGTTCAAAATGGCTATCTACGAATGCAAAATTGTTCTCTGAATTACAGTGGTTATTCACACAATTTATTTTTAGCGGATAGCGCAGTAGTTGAAATGACAACCATACATCAAAATGATTTTACAACCTGTGGATTATTTGGAAGTCCCAATTTACGTATTGATGGTTGTAACCTAACCGGAGAATATATTTTATTTGGAAATTCAACCACGCATTTTTCCAATGCCGACACTTTGTTATTATGGCATCATGTTCCGGATAGTGCTCAACTTAATTATTCCTTTCCTTCGGGTGATACTGTTTTACATTTTCAATTTAATTCAAGTATTCCCGGCATAAACGGAATTAATTATTCGGTAACGGTAGATACTTGTAAAACCGTTTGGTGGGGATTGATGCCGGTTAATGGTTCAGATGTAACTATAACAAATTCAAAAATCAGAGCTATTGGCGCATGGTTTGAAAGAGGAGATACTGCCTCAATTAATGGTTTGTACAATAATTCAACTTATGTAAACTTCGTGATGCCTGTAAACGACCGTAATTTGCATTTAATAACTTGTACTGTTCAAACCTGGAGTTTGTATGTTTTTGATTCATCCCGGGTATCTATCAGCAATGCTCAATTGGGTGAAGTTGGCTGTCAAAAGCAATCATCGGTACTTTCAAATCAGTTTATTTTGGATGGTAGTGGAGGATATTTTTGGGCAACCGATACCAGCTTTATAGTAGCAAATAATGTAACTGTTTACTCAACGGTGAGAAGTGAAAAAAATGGAATATTTATTTTGGGTTACAGTTGGTTACCTTTTATGCCTCCAATGGCAATTGGCAATAGCTTAATGGTGTGTGTACAAAATAAACTAGTTCAAGATCCTATAGCCTATGATAATAGCAATGCATGGTTGTTAAACATTGCTACTCCTGATACTGCTTATACCGACACTACACTAGCCATCATGGGTTCGGCTTGGTTGGATCAAGGTCCACAAGGAGGATGGATGGATTTTAGTAAGTACAGTGTTTCCTATCAAGCTTTGGGAGGATCTAATTGGTTGCCGATAGTAAGTGATTCAACTAAAGAAATTCGCACAAGTGCACTTGCCAATTGGGATGTATCTAATTTAAACCCGGGTGTTTACTTGCTGCGTTTAAGTTCTTTCAATAATTTAGGAGATAGTATCGACTGTGTTAAGGCAATTACATTATTACAAAACACACTGGGAACCGGCCAAAATTCCTTTTCAGAAATAGGTTGTAAAGTTTTTCCCAATCCAACGGATGAGTTAATTCAATTCGAAATTTCAACTGCTCATCCGGTAGCAATTGAATTAAATGTATATACAGAATTAGGAATTCAGGTTGTTTCAAAAAAGTACCAACTTGAATCAGGAACTAACAGAATCGAACTAAAAAATAACCTTGTTTCTGGAAATTACTTTTACGCAGTTCGTGGGAATAATAATCAAAGCCAAGGAAAAATTACGATTTTTTAAACCGCTTAGTTTTCCTTTTTAGGATTCATCAAGTTATTGCTGTTAATCGCCATCATTTCTTTCATGGTGCGTTGCATATTTTCGGGACTTCCATCGAGAAAAATAAAATTTCCCTTTCCGTTTTCAGCAAAATGCTTGATAGATTCAGCCCACATCGAAAACAAGATTACGGAAGTGTCCATGTTAGCTTGCTGCATTTCTTTAGCTGCCGAACTCATACCTTTTGCCACCTCTTCACGAAACAAAGCAACTCCTTGTCCACGCAATTGAGCAGCTTGACGTTCAGCTTCAGCTGCAATTTTTATAGCATTTCCTTCAGCTTCTGCAGCTTTGGTTTTAGTAATGAGCAAAGCCTGACCTTCGTTTTCTGCAGCTGCTTTTAAATTATTACTGGCTACTACCTGGGCCATGCTACGCATAATTGCCTCGTCAAAGGTAATGTCGTTGAGTTGCAAATCAATTAAAT
>DGQS01000010.1 GCA_002389785.1 Bacteroidetes bacterium UBA4408 | reverse complement strand
TTCATAGGTTTCTTCAATGGTAAGGTGTCGTAACGACTCAATGGTTTGCTTTTTATCCCAGGGACATTGTTCCCTCAACTCATCCATTATGATTAATAATCGCTCAAAAGCTTTTAATTTTTCGTTCATCTTTTATCCAAACAAGTTTAACAAGTACATTGCAAATCGCTTGTAAAATAAAGGAAAAAAAATTCTATTCTACTATTTCTATCCACTTGTTGTTTAAGAATCTCTGAGGACGGTATGGCTGAATTTTAAGCAAAATCATCCATTTTGAGTATTGGCATTGCAGGGCATCCAAAATAGTTTTGCACACAGCTTATGACACAAACTGTGCAACACATGAATAAAATGATGACCAGTATCCTGGGATTGTTTTTATTATTTAGAACCGAAGAGGCACAAAGTTCTAAAGAAAAAAAAATACTAGCCGGAAAAGTGTTGGAAGAATTACATTTTGACTTAAGTGCTTTACTCAATAGTTGTGGTGAAAATTTAATTTGGGATTTACGTTCAAAAGAACTAGTTTGTGCTTCAAGCTGTGAATCGCTTACACCTGAATTACATTGTATTTTATCAGAAAATGAGTTGTATGAACAGAGCAAACACTTAAAATTTCAAGAAAAAAAGGAAGTCAATATTTCGAAAAAAAATGTTGATAAATCAGGTGATGAAAGTGTCAAAAAAGGAAGTTATACCTGTAGTTTCTGCGCATCAGGCGATTTAATTTTACCCGACTCAAGCACCATTTCGGTAATTAAATTGAGAATCGTGGAACGCTATTTCACAAAAATCCAGCAAGCACCATTTGAAGTAACTGAATACCATAAAGTATACAATGTTTTTTTTAAACCTGGTTGTAAGAAAGCTATTTTAACTTACTCCGAAATTTTAGTGAATAACAAAAGTAAGGCGCTTCCTGAATTTTATTCCCTACTTGAAATTTCAAATTAATTGTCTTGTAATAGAATCGAATGGAATAACTTGATAAGGAAACGTTGTAAATGAATTAGCATAGAAAAGTAAATTTTCAACTATTTAAACTTACTTTAGTTGCTTCAAAAAACAGCTAAAAGTATGGAAATTGGTATTGATAGTTTTGCAGCATATAGTGCTGACAGTACAAAAGACGCAGGAATAGAAGGAGCTCGCGCGATAGAAGAATTGTTACAACGAATTGAACAGGCCGACAAAAGCGGACTAGCTGTATTTGGCATTGGTGAGCATCATCGTAAAGAGTTTTTAGATTCAGCAACGGTTGTGATATTGGCTGCTGCTGCGGCTAGAACAAGCAAAATACGCCTTACCAGTGCGGTTACCGTTCTCAGTGCAATGGATCCTGTTCGTGCCTTTCAAAGTTTTGCTACCCTTGATTTAATTTCAAAAGGCAGGGCCGAATTGGTTGTTGGCAGAGGCTCGTTTACAGAGGCATTTCCATTATTTGGTTTTGATTTAAACGATTACGATGAACTCTTTGCTGAAAAACTTGATTTATTTTTGCAACTTATAAAACACGAAAAAGTGAGCTGGAACGGGAAGTTCAGAGCTTCTTTATCAAACCAGGCAATTTACCCTCGCCCCTATCAACCGCAATTACCGGTATGGCTTGGCGTTGGTGGCACTCCCGAATCGTTTGTGAGAGCAGGCGCCTTAGGATTACCCTTAATGGTGGCTGTTATTGGGGGAGAAACCCATCGTTTTAGACCTTTAATTGATTTGTACAAACGAGCAGGAAAGACAGCCGGATATGCACCCGAGCAGCTAAAAGTAGGATTGCATTCATTGGGATATGTTGCCGAAACTACTGAACAAGCCATTGCTGATTATTATCCCGGCTATGCCGAAACCTTTACACGAATTGGAAAAGAGCGCGGATGGCCACCCGTATCGCGTACTCGATTTGATGCACAAAATGGAACGCTAGGCGCTTTATTAGTAGGAAATCCTGAAGAAGTTGCTGCCAAAATTATTCGTCATAGCGAATCATTGGGTGGCATCTCACGCTTTACCTTTCAAATGGACAATGCCGCATTGCCGCATGAAAAATTGCTATCCTCCATAAAACTAATTGGAGAGAAAGTACAGCCAATGGTGAATGAGGGCTTGATGAAACAGGTTGTTTAATAGTCCACTAATCAATTAACTAAATAGTTGAATAAGTTTCGGGCAAATCATCCTTGTTTTTAAAAACCATTACCCAACTTGATTCAATATCAAGGAAAGTATTTATTCATTAATTGATAATCGATATTCGCCGATTGGGAATGGCAACTTGAGCAAGCTTCGCCTTTATTGGCTGCTGTTTCGGCTACAGTTCCATCCACATTTATGTAGCCCCACACCCATCCTTTGGCATCGGCATAACGATGGTCTTTTTGTTTATATAAAATAGCATAACGAGCTAAAACGCCCGGTTGTTCAATTAATTCTTTTACAATTAAAGAACCTTCAGGAAATATTGATCCTGCGATAATTCTTCCGTTAGAATCGAGCTGAGTTGCGGCAGTTGCATTGTAACGCACACGTAAAAGTGCTTGTGTATGTCCGCTTCCGGCGCTTTTAGCTAAAAAAGCTGTTGAATTTTTAAACCACTTAAATCCATCCGCCGACCTCGACATTTCGAATAACATAGTATCATCCGGATCGACCTTTTCGTCCTTTTTACAGGCTTGTACAAGAATTACTACACAAATACTGCAATTGCTGACCTTCCACTACGGCAAGGGGAACAACTTCGCGTCCTTCGAGTTTGAGCCGGTGAAACCGTAAGGCTGTGCCCTTCCGTGGTTGAGGAGTGGGAGGGACGGCATGCTGCCGTCCGTAACTAGGTCCGGGTTATGCGCGTGGGTTGGGATTCGGGTAAGTTCTCGCATGGTGGGCGGGACTTGAATGGGGACCGCAGCATGCGGGTCCCTCCCGTGGGGAACGGTGGGAGGGACGGCCTGTCGCCGTCCGTGGAAAGCTCCGGGGCTGTGTGCGGAGAAAACCAAAGCGGCGTGATGCGCTCCGAGTCGTTCGCAGGCTGGCGCCCCCAAGCCGATCCCGTAGGGTGAGCCCGTGACACCGGGAGGGTTGACGGATTCCCACGGCCGGGTGATGCGCGATCTCCGGGTCAGCATTACCGACCGCTGCAATTTCCGCTGCCTCTACTGCCTCCC
>DGQS01000059.1 GCA_002389785.1 Bacteroidetes bacterium UBA4408 | reverse complement strand
CAATATCAAAAGTTACTTCAATTTGAGGTACTCCTCGCGGAGCCGGTGGAATACCATCGAGGTGGAATCGCCCAATAGTACGGTTTTGGTTTGCCATCGGACGCTCGCCTTGCAAGATGTGAATTTCTACCGAAGGTTGATTGTCGCTGGCTGTTGAGAAGGTTTCTGATTTTTTTGAAGGAATGGTTGTATTTGATTCAATCAATTTGGTCATTACACCTCCCATAGTTTCAATACCCAATGAAAGCGGTGTTACATCAAGCAACAACACATCTTTTACTTCACCGGTTAAAACACCACCTTGAATGGCAGCACCCAGGGCAACAACTTCGTCCGGATTAACCCCTTTGGAAGGAGCTTTACCGAAAAACTTCTGAACAGCTTCCTGTATCGCGGGAATTCGGGTAGAACCACCTACTAAAATTACCTCATCAATATCTCCAATTGAGTATCCGGCATTTTTCAAGGCCTTTTCGCATGGAGCGATGGTACGTTTAATTAAGTTGTCGGCCAATTGTTCAAATTTTGCACGGCTCAACTGACGAACCAAGTGTTTTGGAATGCCGTCTACCGGCATAATGTAAGGCAAGTTAATTTCGGTACTTGCCGAACTTGATAATTCGATTTTAGCTTTTTCGGCAGCTTCTTTCAAACGTTGCAAAGCCATTGGATCTTTACGTAAATCAATACGCTCATCTTTCAAAAATTCCTCGGCAAGCCAATCAATAATTACCTGGTCAAAATCGTCACCACCTAAATGTGTGTCTCCATCGGTTGATTTTACTTCAAATACACCATCTCCCAATTCCAACACCGATACGTCATGTGTTCCACCACCACAGTCGAACACCACAATTTTCATGTCTTTGTTTTTCTTATCTAAACCATAAGCTAAAGCAGCTGCAGTAGGTTCGTTAATGATACGCTTTACATTCAGTCCGGCAATTTCTCCTGCTTCTTTAGTAGCCTGACGCTGTGCATCGTTAAAGTAAGCAGGTACGGTAATCACTGCATCTTTTACTTCCATGCCTAAATAATCTTCGGCAGTTTTTTTCATTTTTTGTAAAACGATGGCTGAAATTTCTTGCGCGGTGTATTGACGTCCATCGATATTAACGCGGGGAGTATTATTTTCTCCTTTAGTTACTTCGTAAGGAACGCGTGAAATTTCAGAGGTCACTTTATCATAGGTTTCACCCATGAATCGTTTAATTGAATATATTGTTTTTTTAGGATTAGTAATGGCTTGACGTTTTGCTGGGTCACCCACTTTACGTTCTCCGTTTTCGATAAATGCAACAATCGAAGGGGTTGTTCTTTTACCTTCGCTGTTGGCGATAACAACCGGCTCATTACCTTCCATTACTGAAACACAGGAGTTAGTTGTTCCTAAGTCAATTCCTATTATTTTGCTCATTTGTTTGTTTATTAATTGTTAATTTTTAAAACCGTAGGGCGCTAGTCAATAGTAATGCCATAGCAATCCTTTTAAAGGAATGTTGCAAATATGACAGTAAATTGAAAAAGACGCAGTAAAGCTGATTGTGTTTATGTCAAAACGACAGCAAAACTAGTATTGGAATTTAAGCTTATAAGTATACTTTCCTTCCACTAATTCTTTCAACGAAACGGTTGTAGCGTTACATAAGCGTGGACTGGCAATGGTATCCGTGCAAATGTACTTAATCATTGAATAGCTATTTCGGCTCGAAAATATCCCAATGCCGTTATCAATATTGGTAAAGGTAGGCTTATCCTGATTTAAATCTCCAGAAGGAGCTGTAACATTGATGTAATTGTTGAGGTCATCTGCCCCGGTGGTCATAGTAAACACAAAGTGACTGCAATGTCTTATTACATTGGCATCTTCAGGAATTACATTACCCAACAATTGGTAAAATCCTTGTCCGCTCACATTCTGAATAATATTCTCTCCACCGCTAAGCGAAGCCGATTCTTTAGGCGATTGCAACCAGTCAACATACTTAAGCGTAGTTAGATTGGTGGTTAAATCCTTTTCGTTGTAGTAAAAGCGGATATTCGTTTGATAGGTTCTAGCGTTTCGCTTGGTGGTCCAACCCGTTGCCAAATCAGAGTATACTCCGTTAGTACTAGGACTGGAAGGACTGTTTACAAATGAAATAAAATTATTGTTGGTCGCAGGCTTGGTATACTTTGTTTTTTCAAGCAATCCGGTACTGGCCGTGGCAATGTTTCCGGTTTTGAGATTTACCACATACAGTTTGTAAATTTTTGTAAAATCGATTGAATCTAATGGGGCGTAGGATACATAAATAATATTCCTTGCAGTAGTAAAATCGCCCGGCTTTTTAGAGGTTATTATCGAATCGTGAAAATAAAGGGTACGCAATACAGCACCATTTTTAAGTTCTTCAACATACACCGATAAATCTGCAGGATTATAATTTACAGAATCAGAATTTTGTGCAAAGGCATTTGCGTCGCCGGCACCTAAAAATGCCTTGTTTATTTTAATCATCTGTACATTTCTTGACTGATCGAGCAAACCGTAAATAACAGTGGTTTCTTTGTATGCAGCATTCAATTCAAAATCAGTTTTGCAGGCAACAAATACAATACTTATTAAACTTAACAGTACCAGTAACTTTTTCATTTGATGTGGTTGGATTTTAAGGGTAGCAAAAATAGAAATTTAAAACAGATAAAAAATTAATGTTTAGTTTTGCCAGCTCATCAATTCTATAGCTATGTCAGTTAATAAGGAAGTAAAGAAGATTACCACCAATACGCTTTTGGAAATGAAGCGTAAGGGAGAAAAAATTTCGATGCTTACTGCCTATGATTACTCACTTGCCAAGATTATCGACATGGCCGGTATTGATGTGATTTTAGTAGGCGATAGTGCGAGCAATGTGATGGCCGGTCATGAAACAACCTTGCCCATTACGCTCAACGATATGATATACCATGCTGCTTCTGTTATTCGTGCGGTGGATCGTGCTTTAGTTGTGGTGGATTTGCCTTTTGGGTCGTATCAGGGCAATTCTAAGGAAGCTTTGCATTCATCTATTCGAATTATGAAGGAATCAGGTGCGCATGCTGTGAAATTGGAAGGCGGTCGTGAAGTAAAAGAATCGATTGAACGTATATTAACTGCCGGAATTCCGGTAATGGGGCATTTGGGATTGACCCCACAATCGATATATAAATTTGGTACCTACACTGTACGAGCAAAAGAAAAAATTGAAGCACAACGCTTAATTGAAGACGCTATTTTACTGGAACAAACCGGCTGCTTTGCTATTGTTCTCGAAAAAATTCCTGCCAAGCTTGCAACTGAGGTAGCTAAGAATGTAAATATTCCAATAATTGGCATTGGAGCCGGAAACGGGGTCGATGGACAGGTTTTGGTATTACACGATATGCTTGGCATTAACAACGATTTTAGTCCGCGATTTTTAAGAAGATATGCCAACTTGTTTGACGAAATTACTGCAGCAGTTGGAAACTATATCAAGGATGTTAAAACCAAAGATTTTCCGAATAGTAAGGAACAATATTAAGTCTTTACTAGAGCGTTAACTCTTTCTTTAACCAAAGATCGGTTTGTGGTGTTGATTCAATAGGGAAGGGATGTTGGCCAAAAACCTCAAATCCAAATTTCGAATAAAATTTTTGAGCTCGGTAATTGTGTTCCCACACACCTAAATAAATTACTTCAACCTTTTCTTGACCGGCAATTTCAAAACATTTTTGCATTAAAGCATTTCCATTTCCTTTTCCAATGCATTCATGCAGCAAATACAAACGCTCTATTTCAAGGGCTTTTCGCTCCTTCATTTCGGCTATTAAATGTCGGCCAATTTTAATATATCCACCAATTTTTCGTGCTTGAACCAATACAAATAACCAGCAGTGTTGGTCGTTTATTTCATCAATAATTCGCTTTAAAGGAAAGGTTTTTGACAAGTAAGTTTGCATATCCAATTCAGTACAAGTTCCTGTAAAAGTGTCAAAAAATGATTTTTTACAAACTTCCATTAACTCTTCGGCATCTCCTTCAGTTGCCAATCGAATCGTACTAGCCGACATCCTTATCTAATTGAAAAATCAGTTATTAAAAATACAGTTCTATTTAACTTCAAAGCTCAACAATTTTTTATCGCCAATATACCCCACCAATTTATCGCCAATCGCAACTGCTCCAACTCCTGCCGGTGTGCCTGTGTAAATTAAATCACCTTGTTTTAAAGTGATGAATCTTGACACATAGGCAATAATTTTTTCGAAGCTAAATAACATGTCTTTTGAATTTCCTTTTTGACGAACTTCACCGTTAATGGTTAACTGAAAATCAAGGTTTTCGATATTTTTCAATTCACTCTTAGAAATAAATTCACCAATGGGAGCCGAATTGTCAAAGGCTTTGGCTTTTTCCCAAGGCAGTCCTTTTTCTTTGCATTGTTGTTGAACGTCGCGAGCAGTGAAATCAATTCCTACAGCAATTTTTTCGTAATAACTTGAAGCAAATTTTTCGGAAATATTTTTTCCATTTTTACAGATCTGTAAAACCAGTTCAATCTCATGGTGTATTTCCTTACTAAAATCGGGAAGATAAAAAGCTTGTCCATCCTTTAATAAGGCAGTATCTGGCTTGAGAAAAAATACCGGCTCATCCGGTATTTCATTTTTAAGTTCTTTAGCATGTGCTCCGTAATTTCTTCCAATACAAATTATTTTCATGTGTTAACAGTTTATGAATGTGCTGTTCAAAGATTGATTTTTCATAGTATTAAACTTTCAACCAAGGTAGACGCTCAATTTTTTTTCAAAAATAGAAAGAAATAAATTGCGTGTTTCTTTTAGTAATTTTGTCAACATCTATGCGCAACAATAAGTATTTTTTAGCTTTAATTCCGGGCATTTTAGCCATTTCAGGAAATTTATTAGGTGGTAATTATTTGTGGATGAATATCGCTTACAATATGCTGGGCTTGGTGTTACTTGATCGTATTTTACCGGAAGATAAATCTCCGTCAAAGTCGAAGGACAATGAACTTGTACCTAATCTTATCCTTGTATTATCGCTTCTGGTGCACACACTTGCCATACTCACTTTATTAATGGGAGCCTATGCTCATAGTATTAGCCATTATTACCTCTTGCTGGCGATCGTTTCAACCGGCTTGAACTCAGGTATTTCGGGTATTATTTCGGCGCATGAAATGATTCACAGAAAGCAAGAATGGTGGCAAGCCTTAGGAAAATGGAATTTGCTTTTGGTGAATTACAGTCATTTTTATATCGAACATATTAAAGTACATCACAAATGGGTGGGGACCAATAAGGATGCTGCGACTGCAAGATATGGAGAAAGTATTTATGCATTTTTTTTGCGCACAGTGCCGGCACAATACTTAAGTGCTTTTCAGAGCGAAGCAAAACGTTTAAATCAACTAGGTATCAAAGCTTATGGTTGGAGTAATTTTGTGGTACGAAGCACTTCTGTTCAGCTTTTGTTAGCAGGATTTATACTGGCAACTTTGGGAGTAAACGTACTTCTCGTTTATTGGGGTCAAAGTTTAGTGGCTATATTTTTACTCGAGTATGTAAATTATATTGAGCATTATGGATTGGTTCGCAAAGAGGGAGAAAAATATGCTGCTGAACATGCCTGGCAATCCGACACTTTGATTAGCCGATTTTCTCTCATCGAACTTTCGCGTCACAGCGATCATCATTTAAAGGCATCGAAACAGTATCAAACACTTGATAGCCATGAGTCGAGTCCTGTTTTACCTTCGGGATATTTTGGGGTATTTTACCAGGTATTAATTCCTGCGTTGTGGTTTAAAAAGGTGAATCCTTTGTTGGATAAGATGTATGCCTTAAAGTAGCTTTATACCGTTTTCTTCAATACTAATTCGTTTGCTTTTAAATAAACCACCAATGGCTTTTTTAAAAGTTTTTTTACTCATACCCAGTTCTTTGTTAATGAGCTGAGGTTCGCTTGCATCGTGTAATGCGAGAAAGCCATTTTTTTCTGCCAATTTTTTTAAAATGATGTCTTGTGCATCATCGCTCAATTCAAATCCAACTTTTTGCAATCTTAAATCAATTCGGCCATCTTCGCGCAACGTTTTAATCCAACCTTTTACCTTATCACCCACAGCAAGGTTGGTAAATACTTCATTTTTATAAATCAAACCTTGGTGAAGGTTGTTAATGATAGCACCGTATCCTAAATCAGTTTGTTTAAAAAGTAATAAATCTACTTCTTCATTTTCGCTGAGTTGCACACCCTCATTTTTTGCATAACGGTTTATTTTGGCAGAAGCAGCAATGCGTTTGGTGAGTTTATCAACATATACATATACAACGTAACTTTTGCCGGCTTCTAACTTTTTATCTTGTTCACGAAAGGGTACTAGTAAATCCTTTTCCAGTCCCCAGTCCATAAATGCACCAAATGAATTTACCTCTTTCACTTTTAAATATGCAAATTCACCAACTTGCGCATAAGGCTTTTGTGTAGTTGCAATGCTGCGGTCTTCCGAATCTTTATAAATAAAAACTTCTACTTCTGAACCAATTTCCATATCGGGCTCGAGGTATTTTTTAGGCAACAAAACTTCATCAGTGCCTGAACTCAGAAATACGCCAAAGTCGACTTTGCGTGCAATTTTTAACGTATTAAATTTTCCAAGTTCCAGCATGGTAAAGTGTTTTAGAAGTAAGATTGATTTAAAAGTTGTAGTGAAATTATTCTTCCTGTTTGTTTTTATTTCCGGCAAAACTCTCGAGCAAGGAAGTTACTATGGTTAAAATAAAGCTAAATAATAAAGCCCACCAAAATCCTTTAACTTCAAATCCATCAACCAAATAGTCGGCTAATAATATCATTAATGCATTAATTACAATTAAAAACAAACCCAGCGTTACGATGGTTATTGGAATGGTGAATAAAATCATCAAAGGTTTAACAATGGCATCTAAAAAAGCAAGAACAGCCGCTACGATGATTGCCGTTACCGGAGTTACAATTTTTACACCAGGTAATAAATAAGCCGTAATAATCACAGCCAATGCCGAAACAATAATTTTAAAAATAAATTTCATAATAAAAATAAATACTCGTTCTAGATGTAATAAAGCTTATAAATGTGATATTCCGGAGTTTTGTAAGTGCAAAAATAAATGAATTAGTTACTTTTGAATCTTACCAATTTCGAGGATAAAAGTAATGGAAAAGACAAGAATAAAAACAAAAGCATTGCTACCTGCAAGAATTTATCGATTAAGAGTAGTTAAAAGCAGTGTTTTTTCGCTGTTATTGCTGGTGTTTAGCTTAGGTATTGGAATAGTGGGTTACAAGCATTTTTGCCATTTTTCATGGACCGACGCTTTGTTAAATGCATCGATGATTTTAACAGGTATGGGGCCGGTAAATGACATCAGTACCAGTGAAGGAAAAATTTTTGCATCCTTTTATGCATTGTATAGTGGGATTGCTTTTCTGACAATTTTCGCAGTATTTTTTTCGCCTATTTTTCATAATTTCTTACACCGTTTTCATTTAGATGTAGAAGAAAATAGCAGTACAGATTAATTTTTAGAGGTGTAAGGTTGTCTAAAATAATTGTTAACAGCCTAGCAAAAAGGCTTTAAACATTAGCAAAATTTATACATTTGCAGCACTATAAAAAAATTAAAAACAAACTATGGATTTAAGTGGAATAATTACAATTGCCGGATACAGTGGATTATACAAAGTTGTGGCACAATCAAAAAACGGTGTGATCGTTGAATCGTTGATCGATAAAAAAAGAATGCCAGCCTATTCGCATTATCGGATTAGTGCATTAGAAGAAATTAGCATTTTTGGTATCAGTGAAGACATTGCATTAAAAGATGTCATGCAAAAAATAATTGACAAAGAGAACTATGGACCTGCGATTGATTCAAAATCGGATAGTAAAGAGTTGAA
>DGQS01000123.1 GCA_002389785.1 Bacteroidetes bacterium UBA4408 | reverse complement strand
AATAACCCTGAGAATAGCTTGTAAACTAGCATAGAAAAACCGCTCCCAATTACTGGAAGCGGCTTTTAAATTAAATTCAAGGATATTATTTAATGATCGTAAGGGCTCCTCGCTTTTCGAAGGCAGCACCGGCAGTATTTTTATATCTTAGTACATAAACATAAACTCCTTGTGGTACAACTTCACCCGAAACTTTTCCATCCCAACCTTTGTCCGGATTGGTAGATTCAAACATCATTTGACCCCACTTATTGTAAACGCGTAACAAATAACCATCTGAATTTACAAACACTGAATGTGGCTTAAATACAGGATTAGCTCCAGTAGGAGAAAATGCATTTGGTACATAAATGGTAGATTGTTGATTAAAACAAACCATGTTAGATTGAGCTGAGTCGGAATAATTATAAATGTTTCCTGCAGCTTCTCGTGCAATTACTGAATAACAAAAATCACCCGAGTAAGAAGTATAGTTTGAAATATCGTCAATGTATTCGTTAGTAGCAAAAGGAATCAAAGCCACAGGTTCAGGATTAATTGTTGAATTCACATAACGATAAAGCTTAACATCTTTAATTCCTGTGCTCCAACCTTGGTAATCGGTCCAACGAACTAAATTTTTTAAATTCAAATTTTCATCCGCATTTACCAAGATGGTTTTAGCAATGTTCGAAACCGGTCCGTCAATACCACAGCTATCAACCGTTACCACTTTGTAAAAATAACTTTGAATATCTGTTGAAACCGTATAGTCTGAAAACGTATGTGTAAACTGTGAAGTATCCTGCACAACAGTTCCAATTTGAGTAAATGGTCCGTTTGAATTATCAGCGCGTAATATTTTGTATTCTTTTATTGTAGCACTGGTATCAGCAATAAATGCAATATCAACATGATTGTTTTCTGTAACCGAGGCATATCGCAAATAGGTGAACTTAGGTAAAGTAAGCACACTCGCTAACACACTCACATGATTGGTAGTTGATCGGTTACCTGTTAATACCTCTTTTGCGACAATATAATAATCGTAAAATGTACCGTTAACTAAACCTGTATGCGTATAATTTAGCGTGCTAGCATCAACTTGTGCTAAAAATGAATAGCTTCCAAAATTTGTGCGCATCCAAACTTCATACACATCTACCCCATTATCGAAATTACTATAAGCGGTCCATCGAAGATTGTTTGAACCTGAGCATAAATCGCTAACATTAACAAGGTTCATTGTTTTGTAGCTTGTACTGATTGCACTAATGTTGTTGCAACTGTCGAAAGAAGCAACCGCATAGCTTTCAGGAATTAGCACTGCATTGCTCAAAATATTTGTGTAAGTGGTATTGTTTATTCCGTAAACAGTATCCAAAACAGTATAAGCGCCATTTGCAAATTGATATACAATGTATCCTTGTGTATCGTCAGCTAAAGCAGGCTGCCAAGTAATTTCAGCTAAATCGCTTCCGGTATTTACACTTGCCAAGGATAGTAAAGGAGTATCGGGTACTACTGTGTCGATAAAATTATCGCCGCTAACTGATGACGAAGAAACACATGCTGAATCTTCTAAATCAATTCGGTATTCAATAAATTCATTACACACAGCAATCGTATCGATAAAACTGGTGTCGGCTGTTGTCCCTATTTGCGACCATACTCCATTTAGTTTACGGTAAACTTTATAATTACCAATTACTGTAGGTAACAATGGTTTGTGCGGGGCATTCCATACCAGGGAGGCCTGATTATTACCAATGTTAGTAGTAGTAAGTTTCATCGTACAAATGGTGTCTGAATTACCTGAAAAAATTCTTCCCCAGCATCCAGAACGAGAGCGCATATAATAATAAACAGGAGCTGCATTGGCATTTGCACCTACTAATAGCTTAGAGGTTGTATTAATGTCGATACTGCCGCCTTTTATCAAGCTATCAATTTTTGTATAGGGGCCATTTTTTGTGTTTGAGGCATATATGTGATAGGACTCAAACGTATTGTCGGTATCAGAAGGAGCTGCCCAACTGAGCGTAACATCTCCATTTGGCTCCACTTTGGTACACCGAACCGATGGGGGTTTAATTATGGCTTTTGCTAATACCTTTATGGTTATTGTTTTAATTTTAAGTGCCGGTGCCGGACAATAATCATCTCGGTAGGTGACTAAGAAAGTATAGGTATTCGAATAGGTGCTACACCCCGTAAGATAGGAAATATGATTACAGTTAGTTACCCAAACAAATTTGGTATGGGCAGTACCTTGCGATAAGATAGGCGGTTTTGGAAATAAACCGGCACAAGGAGGTTTATTACATAAAGTCGATGCCGTATCGTAAGTTGTAGTATCAAATTGACCTCCCGACATTGTAATGGAAACTGTTTGAGGATTTCCGTTAGGCAAGGGAGGATCGTTGTCATTAGCAAAAAGGTCAAAAATTACGGTATCACCTGCCAATTCAGTTAAATCATAACTGTTACCTGCAAATGGAGGAACAATAGCTGGGGGATTATTGCCTGCACCACAGCTCAATAGTACCACTTGCAGTTCACGGTAAATTTCGGCTACTTTTTGGCCACACTTAAAAGCAGTAACTTTTACAACTGTTACGTAGTTACCTTGTGTGAACGATGTATACGATATTTCTCCTGTGTGTAAGTCTACGGTTGCAGGAATATTATTTGCATTTTGAGCGGTACTGGGCAAGGGGCTATTAAAGGTATAACCACCGGCAAAACCAAGAGGTGCAGGATTGGTAGCATTAAAAGTACCTCCCGTGTATTCATTTAGCGGTTTATCCCATTCATAAGTTAGTGAATCCAATTCTTTATCAAATGCATTGTGATTGTAGGTGAAAGGAAAACCTGTACAAATAATTGTAGAAGGTCGTTCGGCAAATTGTGGTGATGAATCGTAACATGGATTTGCATTTTTACCAACCCCTGCAACATTGTATCTAAACATTTTTGCACGTAAACAAAATCCGGCACTACCTGGATTTGATAAGTTGGTAATAGCAGTATTTCTGCAACATAAGCTCCAACTGAAAACCCATCCATTTACCCCGGGAACTCCGGTTAAAAGTGTTGGATTAGATTTAAAAACTAATTCTTCTACTGCTCCATTATTATTTGCTCCACCTACAGTACCAAATGAACCTCCTGGAAGTTGTGGACCGCATGTTTTTTGTAATGCAGGATCATAACATTTAGGAGAAATATCACGAGAGTACTGCCAATTCATTGTTATAGAAGTTAGTCCACCAGAATAGTTACTTACATCTAAAGTTTGAACTCCGGTTCCAATTGTACTTCCATTACAGTCACGGTAAATTTTCATGGTAAAAACATACCTTCCTGTATTCATGCATTCCCAGGTAATTTCCCCTCCCATTAGGTGTGAGGCCATGGATGCCGGTATAATAGTTAAGTTTAACAGAACTATAAAAAGTAATTTTTTCATAGGGGTGTGTTGGTTTTATGGGTTATTTAGGGTTATTACTTTACTCAATGCACAAATTTATTGAATTTTACAAATAGAAACCTATTTTTTCGATGACTGTAAGATCGAATTAATAACCTACATTTGTGAATTACTTTTTGATAATTAAGCATTTAGAAAATTTAGTTACAAATTATACCTAACTTTGGAAGCTCAAATCGTTTTTGATGATTTCAAATAGATAAAACATAAAACTTTTTTTCAAACAACAAATTAAACCTTGCCAGTTACTTCAATTCACTATTGTCAGTTACTAGCTGGCAGAAAATTTACCGATTTAACCATCAATAGTATTGCAAGTAACGAACTTTACAAAAGAGTTAAGCATTGTTAATGAATTGTTTACTAATTAAATTGTAGATGTATGTAACCTTTAAAAAGATAAAAGCGTTGAAATGTTAGAAGAGAGAAAATAAACTATAAAAAAAACACAACATGGCAAAGCACTTATCACTTCCTAAAAACGGTTTCAGTTCCTTTTTAGATCATTCATTTTTTAAATTATTTTCACCCATCGATAAAAATAAAGCAGCAGCACAATTAAATTTTGTGGCCGCAGAAATTCCAACAAGCCAAAATCAAAAGGCGAATTACAATACCGAACTTCCATCGGAAGAGCCGCGCGTGCGAATCAAAAAAGATTTTCAGGTTAGTTCTGAGTATCAAACACAGCTAAAACCTGATTCGAAACCAAAGCCAGAGTATGCCGAATTAAAACCGGAAATTAAGTTAATGCATACAGGTTTTAATGTGGCAGTTAACTTTGCGAATAATTTTAAATTAACAGCTAAAATTTATGGTAGACGTGGCTTTGAAAAAGAATTTAAATTTCTAGCTATGGATACTTTTTCTCCTTATCTCGACAATCGACCAAAATTGGATGTAAATTTATCTGAAGAACGTGAATATAAAGTAGTATTTATTGACGAGGAAATGGAAGTAGGACAAGTAAGTGAAATTGTAAAGATTACAATTTAATATAACACATTTAATAGGAAGCCGGGGTAGATTTACTCCGGCTTTTTATTTTATCAAGCAACAGTGTATCCAATTCTTTCAATAGTTCCTCCCTCCTTGCTTGTAGTACTGCTACCGTCGATTTGTTGAAGGCTATACGCCAGCGAATAGCTGAATTTTTTATAAAACTATAATACTGCAAACTGTATAATCCCAATAATGGAACTACAAAAAAGGCAGCAATTTTTAAAGCTAAAGTGGTCGCCAATACTGAAAATAATATTCCCCAAAGTAGGAATGAAAAGAGAAATAAAAACGCTGCCGATCCAATAATAACAGATGCAACAAACTCAATATGCTTGCAGGTTTTTTTAGCAATTTTATAAGGAATTTTATACGGTAAATAATTAAATACTAAAGAAATTGCATGCAAAGGAAGGCCTACTAAAGCAAGCACTAAGTGTATCAAAACCCAAATTTTGTTTCCGGAGCCTGGTTTTGAAATAAACTTATCCTTTAACCTTAATCGGCTTAGATCTGAAAAATAATTGTTAGTTTTTTCGGCCATTAATCGAATTGCATCTTGTTGCTGCTCCATTAATTCATTTACAGCATCTGAAATAGCACGCAGCAACTCGAATTTACTTTTGTAATATTCACTACCAATACTGGTTGAAGTTGTCAAATACGGATAATACAATTCTGCTAATTGATCGTAAAAAAGATCCGTTTCTTTATGATTCAGATGAAGTATTTCTTTTCGCATGGCATCTTCAAGCTCTCTGGTAAATGCAGTAATTGCTCGGTTTTCATCTTGTTGAAACTGTTCCTTATAATTACTTAACTCAACCGGTGATGCAAAGCGCAAATGCAAATTACTTCTAAATTGAGAAGGCTTGTTGTAGTTAATTCCAACCGGAACAACTTGCAAATCGAGATTAAAATTAGTTGATAATTCTGCTCCAAAAGCGATGCGTGCAGTACCTTTCTTCAGTTTTTGCAAGCGTTTTTCCTGAATGCATATCCCTTCTGAAAAAATTATTAAACATTTATTATCTTTTAATAAACGATAACACTCGGCAAATACTTCCTGATTTTTATGCAAATTTTCAGCACCTTCTTGCAACCTGTAAATCGGAATCAGATTCATTTTACGTAATATCCAATTTTTAAAAGGAGTATTAAATACATCTGAACGAGTTAAGAAGTGAATTTGTGGTTCAATAAAAACTGCCACAACAATAGCATCCATAAACGCGCTATTATGATTTGCTGCAAATATGATTGGTTTATTATTCGGAATATTCCGGTACCCGCTAAAACTGATTTCCTTAAAGAAAACCCTTACCGCAGTACGCATAATAATTTTTAATATGGGATAAAGCATAAGCGAAAGCGAATTATCAGGTAGTTTTGCTAATTGTCAAAAAAATAAGTTACGCATGTAGGACGTACTAATTTTTGACAATTTTTTTATTGAAGGTAGCTGTGTTAACATCAATTTTAGCGAAATAGCATCCATTTGCAAATTCAGTCAAATCAATAAATTCGTTAAAATTACTTTGTGGCAAATACGATTTTTGCAGTATCAGGTGTCCGGTTAAATCAAAAATTTGAATTGAAACCGCTTCGGACTTTTTCAATTGCAATTTAAAATTAAAAATACCTGAAGAAGGATTTGGGTGTATGCTTAACTCAGTACTAGCAATACTTTCATCAATACCAACCGGAACGCAACCTTTTGAAGCAAATAAAGAATCTCGTAAAGTAGTTGATAAAGCAGCCCACATTCTAGTTTTTTGCCCAAGTGTAAACATATGCATACCACTATCGTCGGTATAATCCATGTAATTCATAAATAAGGTTCCCGGAAATGCTGGAGAACATGAATCTATACTTGGAAAAGCCGGCATACCATAATGTTCAGCTCCTTGAAGAGGAGTATCCGAAACAAAATCATCGTTGCTGCAACTTCCAAAATCATCGCCCCATATATGTTGTAAATCAAACCAGTGTCCTACTTCATGTGTTGCTGTTCTCCCTTTGTTGTAGTGTGAATTGCTGCTGGTTCCAAAATATCTATAGTCAATAACTACACCATCTGAAGAAGCTGTTGGATTAAATGAAGGTACCGTTGAATAACCTAAAATTCCACCCATTGAATCAATTTCACATACCCAAAAATTTAAATAATGATCGCGATTCCAGATATCTTGTCCACCCAAATTACTCTTGAAATACTTATTCGTATTTCCTATTTCTTTTATGGTTATCGCTTTACGCGTAATACCATTTGTTGGATTACCCAATGGATCGCGTTTGGCTAAACAAAAATCTATTTCACAATCAACCGACAATGACTTAAATGCTGCAGGAATACCGGTAGTATCATAATTACGCTTACGATAATCACTATTTAATATATCCAATTGCAATTGAATTTGTGCATCTGAAATATTTTGTGCTCCGTTTCTATAAAGTACGTGAACAACCACAGGAATTGTTAAAACTGTAGCCATTTTAGCGGCTTTATGGGTTTGGGTCCAGTCTTCAATTTTTTGTTCTGAAGCCGCTACTTTTTCTTGTAATTCAGGACTTGTATTAATTAATTCCTGCATTAACTTCGGAGTTTTACAACGAATTTGTGCCTGGGTAGTTGCTGATAAGACTACTATCAGAGAATAAATTAATGCAATTAAAACGTAAATTTTCTTCATAAAGCAAATGTAGCAATTAGGATTCAGAATAGGAATTTAGAAAATGAAGTATATTTTTTTCAATACGTTTCAACACATCTTCTGATGAATAAATTTGAAAATCGCTTCCGGTAATTTTCTCAAATAATTCAATGTATCGATTACTAATTTCAACCACCCATGATTCAGTCATTTCAGGAACTACTTGTCCTTGTTTACCTTGAAAATTATTTTGAATCAACCATTGACGTACAAATTCCTTCGATAATTGTCGTTGAGGTTCTCCCCTTTTTTGACGCTCTTCATAGCCCTCTTTAATAAAATAACGCGATGAGTCGGGGGTGTGAATTTCATCCATCAACAAAATTTTTCCTGCATGTGTTCCAAATTCATATTTTGTATCTACTAAAATCAATCCTCTTTTTGCAGCCATTTCAACACCCGCTTTATAAACCTGCTGAGTATAACGCTTTATTTGTTGATAAGCATTTGCATCAACCAAACCTGATTCAATGATAGCCTGCTCTGAAATATCTTCGTCGTGTCCAACTTCCGCTTTTGTGCTGGGTGTTATAATTGGCTCTGGAAAAGCATCATTTTCTTTTAATCCATCCGGTAATTGAACACCGCACAATCTACGTTTTCCCGCAGCATATTCACGCCATGCATGTCCGGCCAAATAACCTCTAATAACCATTTCAACCTTAAAGGGTTCGCATTTTTTTCCAATCGTCACCATTGGGTCGGGACTAGCGATGACCCAATTGGGCACAATGCTTGAAGTTGCTGCTAAAAAATGAGAAGCTATTTGATTCAACACTTGACCCTTGTGTGGAATTCCTTTGGGTAACACAACATCAAATGCTGAAATACGATCGGTAGCTACCATTACCAATAATCCGTTTGATAAGGTATAAACGTCGCGCACCTTCCCTTTGTAGAAGTGGGTTTGCCCCGGTAAATTAAAATTGGTTTCTGTAACAGCTTTCATCATAAATTCAACAATAAAATAAGTTTTAATTTTCTTTGTGATAGGCTTCAATAATATTTTTTACCAATCGATGACGAATTACATCGCTTGCATCTAGTTCAATAAAATCAATGCCTTTGACCTTGCTTAGTAATTTCACTGCATGTATTAAACCTGAAGGTTGATTTCGAGGTAAATCAATTTGCGAAACGTCGCCGGTGATAATAAATTTTGCCGAATTACCCATGCGGGTTAAGAACATTTTCATTTGACTTTGAGTAGCATTCTGTGCTTCATCCAATAACACATAAGCATTGTCGAGTGTGCGTCCACGCATAAAAGCCAATGGAGCAATTTGAATAATTCCATTTTCCATGAATGCAGCCAGTTTATCAATTGGAATCATATCGCGCAAAGCGTCGTACAAAGGTTGTAAGTAGGGATCGAGTTTTTCTTTTAAATCGCCGGGTAAGAACCCTAAATTTTCACCGGCTTCAACAGCTGGACGTGTAAGTATAATTTTTTTAACTTCCTTATTCTTCAATGCTCTCACCGCAAGCGCAACAGCAGTATAGGTTTTACCGGTACCGGCCGGACCGAGTGCAAAAACCATGTCATTTTTTTCAACACTCTCAACCATACGTCTTTGATTGGGAGTGCGTGCTTTGATTACTAAACCTGCATTTCCAAATACTAGCACATCATCTGAAGCATCTTGATTTCTTGCATTCACCGGTTGTGAATCAGCCAATAAGCGCATGATATCTGTTTCATTAAGTGTTTGATGCTTATTAAAATGTTGCATCATCAAGTCAAAAAATTTGCTGAATTCGTTTATTAATGCACTATCTCCTTTTACTTTCAGCGCGCTTCCTCTTGCAACTAAGCGTAAATTGGGAAAATTACTTTGTATAAAATCAAGTCTGGTATCATTAACTCCATAGATGTCGAGTGGGTTTACCTCGCCCAATTCAATTATTTTTTCGTTCACGTAGTTCTTACAATTAGAGTAGTGTAATGCAATAATATTTGTATTTTTGAAAAGCACAAATTTAGTAAAATCAAAGACAGAAGTTTACAGCTATATGCCAATCCTCACGCTAACAACAGATTTAGGAACTCAAGACCAATATGTTGCAGCAATAAAAGGTAGCTTATTAAGTCTAGCTCCTACAGCCACACTCGTTGATATTTCGCACGATATTCCTTCTTTTGATTTTTACAAAGCGGCATACATTGTAAAACATTCGTATTATTTTTTTCCTGAAAAAACGATCCATTTAATTGGAGTAACTCCCTTTTCAACCGATACGCACGGATACCTTGCAGCACAGTATAAAAATCATTTTTTTATTGGTCCCGATTCAGGTTTGTTTTCGGCAATTTTTGATGAACCAGCTCAACAAATAGTCAAATTAAACGGAAAAACAGATCCAAAATTTAGAACCTTTTCACTGATTGATTTACCTGTAAAAGCCGCAGCCAAATTGCTAAACGGAGCCAAGTTGTCCGATATTGGAGAAAAAACCGAAAGCTATTATGAACGAAATTTTTTAAAACCCTTTGCTAGCAATCATAGCATCGACGGCTATATTACGCACATCGATAGATTTAAAAATATAATTACCGATATTGATTTGAATTTATTCAAAGAGGTGGGAAAAAATCGTGCTTTTACCATTGCTTTTAAAAATTACACCATTCGTGATATTAATACCCATTATGAAGATGTAATTAGTGGTGAATCGATCGCATTCTTTAATTTTCAAGGATTCCTTGAAATTGCCATAAATTATGGAAATGCTGCTTCATTGTTGAATTTTAGCAGGGGCGAAAAAATAAAAATAATATTCAATGATCATACGGATAGTTAAAATGACTTTCGAACCTTCTTCGGTTCCTGAATTTTTAGAGCTCTTTAATGCTTCTAAAGAATTGATTCGAAATTTTGATGGTTGCACTCAGCTTGAATTACTAAATGATAAGCACGACAAGACTATTTTTTTTACCTATAGTGTTTGGCAGAGCGAGCAACAGTTAAATGCCTACAGAAATTCCGAGCTATTTATCTCTGTATGGAACAAAACCAAATTGTTGTTCTCAGCAAAAGCTGAAGCTTGGTCATTAACTAAACTTATGACTGTAGCTGAATGAACCACGCTGAATACATGCATCGATGTATTGAAATTGCCACTAACGGAATTGGAAAAGTTTCCCCAAATCCTATGGTGGGTGCAGTAATTGTGCACAATGCAAAAATAATAGGAGAAGGTTTTCATCAAGGATTTGGCTTGGCACATGGAGAGGTTAATGCAATTGAATCTGTAAAAAATAAATCCTTGCTCAGTGAATCAACTTTATATGTAAGCTTGGAACCCTGTAACCATTTTGGCAAAACTCCTCCTTGTACCGAATTAATTGTAAAACACCGTATACCTAAAGTGGTAATAGGCAGCTTAGATTCAAATCCTCTAGTTGCAGGAAAGGGAATTAAATTTCTTAATGAATCCGGTATCAAGGTGGTTTCGGGAATTTTGGAAAAAGAATGTAGGGAATTAAACAAACGTTTCTATCAATTTTATGAAAATAAACTTCCATATATCATCTTAAAGTGGGCACAAAGTATGGATGGTATTATTGGTCAACATCAACGTCCTAATTTATCGATTAGCAATGAACTAAGCAGGTTGCTTGTGCATAAATGGCGCAGTGAAGAGAGTTCAATAATGGTAGGTACAACCACTGCATTGCTCGACAATCCCACATTAAACGTGCGCGATGTTTCAGGAAAAAATCCTTTACGAATTGTGCTTGATAAAGACTTAAAACTACCTTCGTCTTTGCATCTGCTTGATGGCACTATTCCTACCTTAGTTTTTACATACAAAAAGAATAAATCAACTAAAAACCTTGAATACATTCAGTTTCCAAAGCAGGTCGATGAACTTCAATTTGTACTTTCTACGCTTTACGAACGTAAAGTACTATCGGTATTGATTGAAGGCGGTACAAAATTGTTGCAATCATTTATTAAACAAAACCTTTGGCACGAAGCCCGAATATTCACTTCCAATAAAGTATTAGGCAATGGAATCGTTGCCCCTACCCTGAATGGAAACATAACAAGTACAATGCAACTTAAAAATGATACTTTAGTAGTAATTAAAAACACAAATCGTTAAAAAAATGGTAGTAGAAAATTACATGCAGGAGGCGATTGAACTTTCTGTAAAAAATGTAACCGACAATAACGGCGGACCTTTTGGAGCTGTTGTTGTGAAAGATGGAAAAATAATTGCACGCGGGTACAATCAAGTTACCAGCAATAATGATCCAACTGCGCATGCGGAGGTGGTTGCTATTCGCGAAGCCTGTAAAATACTTGGATCTTTTCAGTTAACCAATTGTGAAATTTATACCAGCTGTGAACCTTGCCCTATGTGCTTAGGAGCAATTTATTGGGCCCGTCCGTCGAGGGTTTATTACGCCAATACCAAGGAAGATGCTGCAGCCATAAACTTTGATGATGATTTTATTTACAAAGAATTAGCTAAACCAATTCAGTACCGTGAACTTCAGTTTAAACAAGTTATGCGTAATGAAGCACAAGAGGCGTTTAAGATATGGAAAAATAAAACTGATAAAATTGAATATTAAAAAACTGCTTAACAACTACCTCTTTGTATAAAATGGATGAATTAAGTTACATCACTTTTGCTGCTTATGCAGAAGGAATTTATACAGAAAAGGGTAGTAAATTTATTGCTTGTGCTTTTCCGGTTTCAAACGAAAATGAAGTACATCAAGCCATGCTGCAAGTAAAGGAAAAGTATCCCAAAGCCCGTCACTATTGCTTTGCCTATCAATTGCAAGATGATTATTATAGAGCGAGTGACGATGGCGAACCTTCTGGAACCGCAGGTAAACCTATACATAACCAATTGCGTTCCCATCAACTCACAGATGCATTAATTGTAGTTGTACGTTATTTTGGAGGTGTATTATTAGGGTCAGGAGGATTGGTTACAGCTTATAAAACGGCAGCCGGTGAAGCAATTCAAAATGCAAACCTGATTACAAAGCAGTTTGAGGATTCTGTTTCTTTTAGTTTTTATTTTACAGAGTTGAACGAAGTAATGAAAATTGCCAAGCAAAAATCGGTTGAGATTGTTTCTAAAAAGATTGAAAATGAATGTGTATTAAGTCTCCGGTATCCAAGGCATCTAGCAACTAAAGTTCAAAAACAACTCGATAAAATTTCAGGACTTAGATTTCTTTGAATACTGCTTCAATGCTGTTCAAACCTTCCAACAATTCTTCTTTAGAAGGCCAACCAAATCCAATTCGCATGTAGCTTTTGTCCATTTCAAACCAATGACCAGGTCCTACATAGGTTCCATATTTATTGTTTAATACTGAATAAAATTTATCGTATTCAATTTCAGCTTTTATTTTTGGAAAACAAACAGCTCCACCTTCAGGCAATACATACTGCAATTGCTGCTGCTTAAGCAACCATGATTTTAGTATGGAATAATTAGTTTGTAAGTGATGCGATAAACGCTTCAAGTGCTTTTCCTTATTGACTAAAAATTGAAATGTCAACTCCTCGTCAACCACCGAGTTGCAAATACTAATTTGTTCTTTTGCTGCCAAAAAATTTTCTAAAAGTGTTTCATTCTGAGTGATTAACCAACCCATTCTTAATCCCGGTAAGCCATAAGCTTTAGAAACCGATGAAACAGATATCACATTTTTGCTCATCGCAGCAGCAAGCGATATTGGTTTACTTAAAGGAATATCACGATAAGTTTCATCCACCAATAAAAAGCAATTGTTCGCCTCTGCAAGTTCAATAAATTGTGCTAAATCATTTTCAGAAAGGACCATCCCTGTTGGATTGTGTGGACTGGTAATGCTGATTAAACGCGTAGAAGGTGTAAGTTGATTTTTTATTTTCTTAAAATCGGGCTTAAATCCATTGCTTAATTCGAGCTCAATAAAATTCACTTGGCAGCCCATGGCTCTTGGTGTTTCAATATTGGTTCCATAATTAGGATGCATCACCAGCAACTCATCCCCTTGTTGCAATATTGCGGTATTACATATAAACAAAGCAGTAGCAGCACCTGCAGTTAAAATCACCTGAGCAGCATTTATACCCAAATGCTCAGAAGCTATTAATTCGCGCAATTCCGGTTTGCCTAAATGATGTCCATAACAAAAAACGAGCTGTTGTAAATCAAAATCTAGGTCCTTAAATAGCGCATCCGACATTGAACTCTCGGTAAGATTACAGCGCAAAGTTGAATAACCCATTTGTTCGGGAGATTCAATT
>DGQS01000256.1 GCA_002389785.1 Bacteroidetes bacterium UBA4408 | reverse complement strand
AAAAGCATTCAAACTAACTGCTTCCATTTGTATTAGTTTGCTCATCGCTTTGTTCTTACTCGAAATTTCTTACCGATATTATTGGATTGATTTTTATCGTGCCGAATTTAACCTGTTGAATTCAACCTTTAAAAAGGATACCAAAAAAACTATTCTCATTTTTGGCGATTCATTCAGTGCTTCGCCTGATTCCTATGTTAAAAACTTGCGCGATTCATTTCCACAAATTGAATTTGTAAATGCAGCTGTCTCAGGAACCGGAATTCAAGAAGTTTCTGTAATGCTTGATTATAGAGTAAATCAAGTGAATCCTTCCATAGTGGTGTACCAAGTATATGTTGGGAATGATTTAACGGATATTGAAAAGCCGGTTAATTTTAAAACAGTATCCTTTACAAGATCGGTCTATTGGAAACTGTGCAACTATTTGTATAGCTTGCGTTATCTCAATTACAAAGCAGGACAATTCAGCTTCTTACTAGGAATAAACAAAGAGCAAGATAAAGCAAGTTCTGTTGATGTGTTTTCAGCGTTACAGTTTTCACCTCGTGAAAAGCTCTATTTGCAAGCCGATTCAACCTTACCTGCTTCAATTATTTATTTGAATGAAAAATACAAACATGTACAGGACAAGTACATTCACGAATTGCGGTATCTGAATGGATATTTAAAGGCAAAAAAAATTCCTTTGTTGCTTGTAATTGTTCCACATTGTGCGCAGGTTAATGATCATTATGCAAATCATTTTAAAGAAATGGGAGCAGTGATTAATGAGCAATACTACCAGGGTACAAGCGATTATCCATTTTATACTTTACTAAAAACGGAACTACAATCCAATTCAATGGCAATAACTGCGAATCCATTAGAAAAATTTAGAATGCGCGATACTGCTTCTTATCGTTTGTATTTTGAAAATGATATACACTTAACCGCCAATGGGCAAAGCGAATTGGCTAAGTATTTAGTACCCTTGATTAAGGCGCCTTTGAATTGGCCACACTAAAACACGAATGATTTCCACGAATGCAAACAAAAATTAACTTTGTTGCCCGATTATTTTGCATTAAAAGCAGTTGATATGATAACCATTGTGAATTATGGAATGGGCAATTTGGGCTCCGTACAAAATATGTTTAAACGAATTGGAGTTGAAAGTTGCATCAGTTCAGACATTGCTGAAATTGAAAAGGCAAGTAAACTTTTATTACCCGGCGTAGGTTCCTTTGATGCTGCCATGAATCGTATTAATGAAGGAGGATTTAGGGCAGTGTTGGATAAAAAAGCATTGGTTGAAAAAGTTCCTGTTTTAGGAATTTGTTTAGGAATGCAATTGCTGACCAATTCGAGTGAAGAAGGAAAAGAAAAGGGACTTGGTTGGATACCGGCTCAAACACTGGCATTTAAGTTTACGGAAGCACAGCAGCTTAAAATTCCACACATGGGATGGAACATAGCTCATCCGGCATCAAAAAGTAAATTAACCGAAAATTTTATTGAGGAATCGCGCTTTTATTTTGTGCATTCCTATTATGTAAAAGTTGAAAATGAAGCACATTCCATTCTGAAAACCAATTATGGCTTGAGTTTCGACTCGGGAATAGAGAAGGACAATATTTTTGGTGCACAATTTCATCCCGAAAAAAGCCACAAATTTGGGATGCGCTTTTTAGAAAGTTTCGCGAAAATATAGTTAGCAAATAACTTCTCACCTCCACTTAAAAAACGTGCCTATTAGTAAAACTAATTAGTGTTGCACAGTAAAGCTTTTCTTAAAGTGTTCTCCAATGCGCATCAAATACAAACCTGAACTAAGCGGCAAGGTATTGATTGCAATTACTTCATTGCTAATTCGACCACTTAAAACTAATTTCCCATAGCAGTCAAAAACATAGTAATTAGATCCAATTTCACTTTTATCTGATTTAACATACAAGGTTTGCTGAGTAGGATTAGGATACAAAATCGTAGTGTTTTCTTTTCTTTTAATAGGTGCAATTCCAACTCCCGAATCAACTTGCAAAAGGGCCACAGTAGAAGTATCGCTGCACAATCCTTTAGTTGCAATACAACGGATGAATACACTGTCGTTCCAAAGCGTTAAATTGTTTATGCTTAAAGTATTGCTGTTTGCTCCGGTATACTGACCTGAATCAACGAGGTTTTGCCAAACACCCATGCTATCAATTTGCCATTGAAAGAGTACATTATTTTGGGTGGTACTAATACTAAAAGTAGCTGTATCGCCGGTTAATAAGGTTGTATCAAGGGGTTGTGAGCTGATTGGAACGCACACAATATTGTTCAATCGCCATGCATCATTCCATAAATTGCCTGCCACCATCCAAAGCGATTCATCGTGTTTAAAAACAGAGGCAGCATGACGCGGAGGCCATGGAGTACCACGTAGGTTATGCCAATCTGTTCCATTGTAACTGTACCATACATCGTTTCTATTTCCATTCACAGCATCGTAGCCATCCATCACCCAAATAGCCGAATCAAAAACTGCTACTTCGTGGTATTGGCGGGGTGCCCAAGGGGCATTTGCTGTAACTAAATTCCACGTTATACCATCGCTCGTATTCCACACATCGTTATAAAATTTACGCACTCCATTGTAAGTTCCTCCGCCGAGTACCCACATTTTATTATCAAATACAACTTCTCCTTGAATTTGCGCGCGTGGCGACCAGCCGGCATGCTGAGTTACTTGTGTCCAGTTTATTCCGTCGGTGCTGCTCCAAACATCGTTGTAGGCTGTGTCTTTTACATTGCTCCATCCAACAATTTTTTGTCCACCCATAACCCACATTTTGTTATCGAAAACACAGCTCAGATGTGTCATACGTTCGCCCCAAGGAACAGTATCGCTGAGCAAGGTCCAATTAACTCCATCGCTGCTGTTCCAAACATCTTTTTGCCAATGGTATTGCAATTCATCGCCACCCAAAATCCACATTTTGTTGTTGTACACCAGGTGCCCAAAAGTATGTCTGGGTTCCCAAGGTCCACTCGAAATAAGACTCCAATTTGCCCCATCGTGCGAGCGCCATACTTCGTTGTTTGTAACTAACGGATAATTGTTCGGGTCAGTCGGGTTCCAACCTCCAACGAGGTACATCGAATCGTTATATGTGTAAGCACCGGCACCATCGCGAATTGAAAAAGGACCTGAATTAGTAACCGATTGCCATTGGTATTTGCTAATTAAAAATGGAGCACTCAAGTCATATTTTGTTGAATCTGCAATGTCGGTTATTTTAATAATACAAGTGTTTCCGGGCAAGTTAGGAGTTA
>DGQS01000148.1 GCA_002389785.1 Bacteroidetes bacterium UBA4408 | reverse complement strand
ACTAGTAAATGCAAACATCTCGTTTAACCATTTTGGAGGCACGGATTGATACCAAATTTTAGCAACTACTTTAATGTTTCCACTAATACCGCTAATTGGCACCCTGTAATAAATATCGTCGGAGCCACTACCTTCCACCTGGTTAACTTTATTAAAGTTTTCATCTGCAATTGCATCTTGTGAAATTTTAGCAGTATCGTAGCTTAAATGGTTACTGGTAAATCCTTGCGGAGGAAGGCGGTTATCTTTTAATAAAAAGGCTGCTCGTTCAGCAACCGTGGTTGGTTGTTGATTAACATCTCCCATCACCAATTCATAAATTTGAGACTGTTGACTTTGAGAAATAACTTCATGATGGGTTTCAAAGGATGCATTTTCACTTTTCACAGTATAGTCAGGATTAAATTTTCCTGAAGCAAACAAGGTATCATTGCTAGAATCAATTACGGTGAATTCAACTACGGCTCTTCGCGAAGGATATCCTGAAGGGAACTTATGACCGGCTTTATTTAATAAGTGGACTTTAAAATAGGCCGTATCGCTAGTAAGACTATCGTTTGTTAACTGAATATCGAGTGTGTTTTTTTGCAATAAGCGATTGGTTGCTAGTAGGGTAGAATCAAACATGCGGTCGGCGGCGCCAATTCCTAATTGTGCTTTGTTTTGCTTCATCAATTGAAGCATAAAGTTATTGCCACCTGCAAAAATGTGTTGACTAAATGGACTTCGATAAGGGATGGAAGGATTGTCGTTAGCTATGATTACACCTCCTGAAACTTCAGGCATGTGGCATTTCTGACAGGTGATACCACCGGCTGAATAATTCGAATTAATCCATTCCTGATAAGTGGCTTGTTCGACAAAAGTAGCACCCGTGAAATTTCCGTTTAAGTCCACTGTTTTATTTATGAGCGTATGACAAGGTGAACAAGCTTTTGATAAATTTAAATGAGCACTGTATTTAGGTGTAAAACCGCTGTTTACCAACATAGGGCCAGCCATCGGAAAAATATACGGCCCATAAATGTTGCGTGTTGTATCATAAGGTAGGATACCTGAAAAAACTGAACCTAAACGAGCGCTATCGGCAATTGCATGGCAACCAACACATGAAACACCATCTAAGCCTAAGGAATCGGCTTGCAAGGCAGCAATAGTATAATGTGTTGCACTTCCCTTATATTTCGACGTATAATTGCCCATGGGGGCGTGGCAAGAGGTACAATTATCTTGCAACTCAAGCGAATGTCCAGGATTTACTAAAATTTCGTGGCTTACTTTGGCTCTCCAAAATGGGTCTTTAGCCGAAAGCGCCATCATACTTGCTTGCCAATCGTCAACTACATTAATATCCTCTCCATTAGGAGCAATGTTCGCAACCAGTAAACTATCTTTTCCATGGCAACTTTTACAATGGGTATGAGTACTAAAATAGTCACCGGGACCAATCGGACTAGCCAGGAGCTTTTTTAATACTCCAAGTTCATTTGCCGTATGAAAATTTAATTTTTGATCAGTACGCTGCGCACCAACAAGTGCAAGTACACAAACAAAACTAATACAACAAAATACAGCACGTAAACGTTTTGAATACATAGGAAAATTGAGTAAAACTTGAAATGTAAAAATAGAATTAATTGCCGGCAAATTGGAAGGCATGTAAAAAGGACTAAATAATTTGCATTCGCATTTGGCTAACAATAAAATAAATAGTACTTTCGCAGTCCAATTTTTAAAAAATAATCATTAAACAATTAAACAATGCCAGCAAAAATTAGATTACAACGACATGGTAAGAAAGGCAAAGCCTACTTCCACATTGTAATTGCGGATGGTCGTGCACCTCGAGACGGAAAGTTTATAGAGAACATTGGCACCTACAACCCAACTACAAATCCAGCAACAATTAATTTAGATACTGAAAAAGCACTTCAGTGGTTGCAAAATGGTGCTCAACCAACCGACACTTGTAAAGCAATATTGAGTTACAAGGGGGTAATGTATAAAAACCACTTGCAAAAAGGGGTAAACAAAGGAGCATTAACTCAAGAATTAGCTGATGCTAAATTTGATAAGTGGTTAGCTGAAAAAGAATCAAAAATCAGTGGTAAAGCGAACAGTGTTAAAGCTAGTAAGCAAGACGAAATGAAGAAGCGATTAGCAGCTGAATCAGCAGTTAAAGAAGCGAAAGCAAAAGCAATTCTTGCTAAAAATACACCGCCACCTGCTGAAGAAGCAGCAGCAGCACCGGTTGCTACTGACGAAACACCAGCAAGTGAAGCATAATTAAAACTTGATACTAAAAAAGCCTGCAATTCGATCGAATCGCAGGCTTTTTTTATTTGGCTGATCTAAATCTAATTTTCTGAGCTTTTAGATTTATTTTAAGCTGCTTAATTGTTGGTCTTTCAAACCAATAACAATCAAACTACCCGAGAAAGCTTCTAATTTATCAATGTCTTCAATAATCAGTTTATCCCAATACTGTTGTACTCGTTCATCCTCAACTGAGTTTTCGTACATGTTTTGATTCAAACGATTCGATTCAGTGGCTTCATCAAGCAATTGATTCATTACGCTTTCTATATTTTTAGGCGTTAATTGTTCTTCATAAGTATAAATTCGCTTACGAAACATTCGCACACTTCTTTCACAAATATTAAAATGACCTTGTTCGTGGTTCAATACTTCCGGTGATTTATCCTTTATCCATGATTTGTGACGATTTAAAACAGCTACAATACGTATGTAAGCACTATCGTCTTCTATGTACATTTCGTATTTAATTCCGCATTCGGTTACTGCATCAAAATTGCTTTTTTTATCGGCGGAAGCTCTAAAGTCTTCATAATTTATATTGTATCTGGTCCATTCGCGTACAGGAGCTTTGTCTTTATTAAAGCTGCAAAGAAATAAGATACCTGCTAAACAGAAAAGTGTTCTCATCTTATTGGATTGTGTTTTGTAACTTTTACGCAGGCCGTTAAAAAAAGTTTCAGTTCAAAAAAAAAATCTTTAGTGAATCTAATTGCAGAAAAAGGCTCAATAAATCAAAACGTTATTTCAACTAAAACCGCAATTTACATGTTCGAAGTAATAGTAAGGAAGAAGGATTTAAAAGAAAATAGCGCTTTATAAGCTTAAAATGAAACTCACTATTCAACGAAACTCATAAGCTCCTAAATCGGCAGGAAGGGTACGAATATAATCAGTGATGTCTTTGTCAACAAAAGGAATTGTACTCGTTCCTTTATCAATTGCAAAGGAGGTTGAGGTAAGACGGTAATCATTAAGTATTTTATCTGTAAAAACGGCATCTTGGTTTATAAATGGAGATGTATAATGAGCCGTATCGTTAGTAGGCTTTTGCGTGCGTAACATGCAATTAATAAATTTATACTTGCTTAATTTAGCGCTACTAAAATCAAAAGCAAATTCCTCATCTTGACTACCATCCAAAATACAATTTGTAAACTTTGCATTTAAGTCGATGGCTTGAAATGAATTATAATTGGTGAATACAAAAGCCGGATCTTGACGTTGTGAAGCTGTCCAATAATTGGCTAATGTACAATGTGTAAAATTATGTGTACCACCTAAAGTTAAACCTAAAAGTTGTTGCCCACAATTTGCAATTACTACATTCGTAGCATCAATGTTATAGGCCGTGCTGTAAATACCCAATCCATTCATATTACGAATAATGGTATTGTTTAACACCAGTTTATTCGCCGAAAGTGTTTGTTGAATCTCAGCTTGTATTCCTATAAAAGCATTTTTTATTATGGCATAATTAAATACATTATTTCGTGTAGTGTTTTCATTGATCCAAATTCTGTCCCATTGACCTGCTTCTTCTTTGTAAAAACTTTCGAGCCTGTCGCCTTGAAATACAACCGGATTATCTTTTGTTCCATTTACTTCAATGGCGCCTTCCTCATACACCCACAATCCACCACCTTTGTGAAAATGTACCCGTACTCCGGGATCAATTTTTAAAACACATCCACTATCCACAACTGCATAACCTACTATCACATAGGGCAAATCGTTTATCCAATGTGCATCATTACCCGAATTACTCGGAATTACTGAAAAAGGTGGGTAGCCGGGTACATTTGTATCCGGTCTGAAATAATGTGCATTCTGACCATAGGCAACCAATTGTACATATTGTAAATTCCCATTGGTAATAAATTCAATAGAATCGTTTACTAAAAATGGGGAAAGCGAATTGTTGGGATCTACCGTAACTTCTACAAAAATAAACATACTGTCGTTCCCTGAAATAGCAATGTTATTGGCTCTATCTGCAGGAACTCCATCAATATTTAAGCGGTAAGCAGAAGTTGCTCCTCCTGCTAAACGTATACTCGAAATCAAAACTTTTTTATCGTTATTGTTGTGCACAACCAATGCTGCCACAGTAGAACCGGCCGTTGTAAACACAGTGTCGAAAAGAATTGTATCAACAGAGAATTCAAGCTTTGCAGAACTGTCATTGGTTATTTTTTCATCTTTACGGCAAGCATAAAAACTAAATAAAATTGTAAACAGTAAAAAAGTATAGCGCATTTAGTGAGTCAATAGTTTTTCAAATATAGGATTTAACTGCTTTTTAAAAGGA
The DNA here is from genome assembly GCA_002389785.1 of Bacteroidetes bacterium UBA4408. Classification (GTDB taxonomy): domain Bacteria; phylum Bacteroidota; class Bacteroidia; order UBA4408; family UBA4408; genus UBA4408. The sequence goes on along the minus strand of DGQS01000148.1, from coordinate 4,099 downwards.
TTATTGTTCCAAGTGCAATTAGTTATACCAAGTATTACACAATTAGTTTTGCGGCTTCTTCACCCACCAGGCTGCCAAGAGCAACGCCCATTCCGCCTAAGCGAACTGCGCAATAAACGTGTGAATTTATTTGTTTAATAATCGGTGATTTTTCTTTTCCTAAACCCATTATTCCACTCCAGCGTTGTTCAATTTCAAATTTTGTGTTCGGAATGATTTTTTCCTGAAGTAATTTTTCAAGACTTGATTGAATGAGAGGGGTAGTATTTAAATTATAAGTTTCTTCTCCTTTAAAATCTAGATTTCTTCCTCCTCCTAAAAGTATCCGATCATCGATATTTCTAAAATAGTAATAGCCTTTATCAAAATGAAAGGAACCCTTTATTTTGAGGTCTTTTATGGGTTTAGTTATCAGCACTTGAGCACGTGCTGGATGAACATTTAAATATGGTAAAAGTTGTTGCGCAAAGCCATTTGTGCATACTAGTATTTTATTTGCTTTCAGTTCGGTATTGTCATCCAATACAACCACGGAAGCATCCGGGTAGAGCGCTTTTATGCTAATTCCATTTAGGATGGTAGTTCCAGTTTTTTGTACTTTCAAAACCAAAGCTTTCATCATACTACCGGTGTTAATCTGCCCTTCATTTGAATTGTATAACAAATGCCTTACTCCATCAAAACCAAAAGACTTAATTTTAGAATCGGCAATTGAATAAGTTTGATGAATACCTGCAGATTCTTTTACCAAGTTGTTTAAATAAGAAAGTTGCCCTGCACAATGCTCATAATCAGCTTCAGTGTCGAATACCTCATATCCTCCCAAACCTTTATAATCAATAGCCTTATCACCTAAAGTTTTACGCAGTTTAGTAAGTCCTTTGATTCTTTTTTGTACCAGATTCATTACTTCTGTTTCACTGCTATTAGCAATGTCATCGAGCAATTCACCCGGACTTCCAAAGCAGGCGAATCCGGCATTTTTAGAACTGGCTCCACTTGGTAAGGCACCGCGTTCAAGTATCAGCACTTTTAATTTAGGAGCTAATTTTTTTATTTCCAAAGCCGCAAACAATCCCACAATTCCACTGCCAATTATGAGAACATCGGTGGTATTGAAATAGGTACTTTTTTCCCAATAACTTAATTGCACAATGCTTGAATGATTTGAATTTAGTTCAAAAATAGTTTCGAATGTAGTATTTTTTGGAATTAGTAAAAATTTTAGCCTTTCAAGACGATACTGTAGGCTACTATTTATGACAATTCCGAATATCGTGATGTATTTTAGTTCTTAGCAATTAGTGGCCTAATTTTTGAAAACCGTTTTTCTAAATTGTTGGTAAAAGTAAACCCGATTAGCTAAATAATTGGGTTTTAATTTTTAAATTTGTCGATTAACAAAATACATAGTCATAATGCGAATTTGCACTGCGAAAAAATTGAATATGAAGGGATTAATAAGTTTGATTAGTTTATTTATTTGCATCAGTCTTCCTACTCTTGCACAAAGTAAATGGAAGCTTGAGATTGATGCCCAAGTAACTAAAAAGGGAAAAGCTTTAGAAGGAGCTGTTGTTAGTTTAATGAAAAATGGAGAGCAAGTAGAACAAATGAGAACCGGAAGCAATGGGAAATTCTCCTTTAAATTAGAAGCTGATGGTGAGTATAAAATAGTGGCATCTAAGCCCGGGCATGTTTCGAAATACATTGAGATTAATACTGGAGGGGTTCCCGGGGATGAAAGCAAGGATGGAGATTTTGCATATAGTGGATTTCAAATTGAGCTGTTTGAACAGATAAAAGATTTAGACGTAACGGTGCTGGATAAACCGGCGGCAAAAATTGCTTTTGATGCTAATAAAGTTCAATTTGATTACGATAAGGCTTATACAAAGAGCATTCAAAAAGAAATAGAACAACTAGAGAAGGAATTAGTTGTAAAACAAAAGGAGCAAGAAGAACAAAAACGATTAGAATCAGTTGCTGCAGCGAATGCTGCTGCTGAAGCCAAGGCAGCCGAGGCAGCAAAAGCAAAAGCAGAAGCCGAGGCTCAGCGTAAAGCTGCAGAGGAGGCTAAAGCAAAAGCAGCAGCTGAAGCCAAAGCAAAAGAAGAAGCAGAAGCCAAATCTAAAGCAGAGGCAGAAGCCAATGCTAAAGCGGAAGCAGAAGCAAAACGAAAAGCTGAGGCAGAAGCCAAAGCCAAAGCAGAAGCAGAAGCAGCAGCAAAAGCCAAGGCAGACGCTGATGCAAAATTAGCAGCCGAGAAAAAGGCGAAAGAGGAAGCAGAGGCAAAAGCCAAAGCCAAAGCTGAGGAAGAAGCGAAAGCTAAAGCCGAGGCTGCTGCTAAATTAGCAGCAGATAAAAAAGCAAAGGAAGAAGCCGATGCTAAAGCCAAAGCAGAAGCAGAAGCTGCTGCAAAAGCGAAAGCTGAGGCAGAAGCAAAAATGGCAGCAGATAAAAAAGCGAAGGAAGAAGCCGAAGCTAAAGCCAAAGCAGAAGCAGAAGCCGCTGCAAAAGCTAAAGCTGAGGCAGAAGCAAAATTAGCAGCGGAGAAAAAGGCGAAAGATGCAGCAGAAGCTAAAGCCAAAGCAGAGGCAGAAGCCAAAGCTAAAGCAGAAGCAGAAGCAGCTGCTAAAGCAAAAGCAGAGGCAGAAGCAAAATTAGCTGCTGAGAAATTAGCAAAGGAAGCAGCTGAAGCCAAAGCAAAGGCTGAAGCCGAAGCAAAAGTAAAAGCTGAAGCGGATGCTAAAAAGCGTGCAGAAGCTGAAGCTGCAGCACGTTTAAAAATGGAAGCCGATGCCAAAGCAAAAGCTGAAGCCGATGCCAAAGCAAAAGCCGAAGCCGAAGCCAAAGCAAAAGCTGAAGCCGAACTGGCTGCAAAAGCTAAGGCAAAAGCAGATGCTGAAGCCAAAATAAAGGCAGAAGCTGAGGCGAAAGCAAAGGCTGAAGCTGAGGCTAAAGAAAAAGCAGACGCAGAAGCCAGAGCAAAGGCAAAAGCTGAAGCTGACGCAAAAGCATTAGCAGAACAAAAAGCGAAAGAAGAAGCCCTTGCAAAAGTTAAAGCAGAGGCTGATGCAAAGGCAAAAGCTGATGCCGAAGCTCGTGCAAAGGCTGATGCAGAAGCAAAAAGAAAAGCCGATGAAATAGCAAAAGCCAAAGCCGATGCACTCGAAAAAAGCAAAGCCGAAGCTGCAGCACGAGAAAAATCACTTGCTGATGCCCGCGAAAAACTGCGCACCGGTGCATCAATGACTGATAAAGAGAAAAAAGAAATTTACTTATCAGACTTAGCTCAAAAATATCCTCAAGGGAAAACTACACTTTATGAAGAGGGTACGAATTTTAAAGTACTGCGTATTATAATGGTTGATGGAGCTGCTGCAAACGAGTATAAAAAAATTACCTACAACTGGGGTGGTGTATTTTACAAGAAGAATGATTTGGATATTACCGAAGGTTCATTTAAAAAAGAAGCAAAGGAATAAGTCATCACTCGCAAGTTTTCATAAAGCCCTGGTTTAATAAGCAGGGCTTTTTTATTGAAAGAAAGTAGGATCTAAATCAAGAAAGGAATTCATTTGAAAACAATTAGAATCTTAAGTTATAATCAAAATTAATTTCACTGCTTAGTATTTTACTTAAAGTATCATGCATGCGACAAAAAAAAGCTGTCTAAGTGAGACAGCTTTTTTTATTAGTTAATATGCCTCGTCCTGAAATAGGTTGACACAAAAAAGTGTAACCGTTATGAATAAAGGACAATTTAGAGTTCCTAAGAGGACTCAAAGAGATTACAGTTTGGCATTCAAATTACAGGTTGTTGATGAAGTAGAAAAGGGCTTTCTAACCTATCGACAATCTCAATCAAAGTATGGAATTCAAGGCCGGAGTACCGTTTTGAAATGGTTAAGAAAACATGGTACTTTAGACTGGAAAAGTCAAAAGCCAATGAAAGACAAAAAGCCCCCAAAAAAGTATATTCATGATTTGGAAAAGAAAATTAAGCGTTTAGAAGCGGAGAAAGAAATTCTTAACAGAGCCATAGATATAGCGGATGATACTCTTGGAACAGAGATCCGAAAAAAGTATTTGCTCC
>DGQS01000206.1 GCA_002389785.1 Bacteroidetes bacterium UBA4408 | reverse complement strand
GGTAGCTTTTGAAGTTAAAAAGATTCCAATTGGTAAAAGCACCATCGAGGCAAGCCACATTCCCTGGTAGGGAGGCAAAACTCCTTCTTTCGAAAATTTTTCGCCCATAATATTCATTACATGGAAAAACAAAAAAAACAAAACCGAAACCACCATTGGCATACCGATACCGCCTTTACGAATAATTGCACCCAAAGGTGCACCCACAAAAAACAATACAAGACAAGCAAACGAAAGGGTAAATTTTTTGTGCCATTCAATTAAGTAACGATTCGTTTTATCACGCCGATGATCTAAATCATCGAGCACAGAAGTCAATTGCGATTTATAATTTCGAGCATTCCCAAGTGCTGCTTCCAACACTCGCTCCTGCTCTGCTTTACTTAATCCCTTCAAATAATTGCCGCTGCTGTTAGGATGAAATTTTGAATGACCAATTTTTGAATTCGGGTGAACCACAAATGCAGAAAAATTTTCAACAAATGCATCATCACGTTGTTTGCCAATTAGGCGCATGGTATCAACTTGTTGCGAAAGTTGCTTTACATTCATCATTTGATAATTATCCCTGAATAATTCCTCATTCGTGCGTTCAAATCCAAACGAAGATAAATCAAAACGAATCACTTGTTTTTCAAATACACTTCTCAAAAATGACTTTCGAATACTGTTCGATTTATCGTCAAAAATTTCTTCGTAAGTTTTACCATTGTACAAAGTCAACAACAAGTTTTTTTTATCGTTTGAAACTTGCATTTGTCCTTTTTGTGCAATAATCACCTTACTTGCACCACGGTGTGACGTATGGTCATAAATCATCATATTGTACAAGTATTTCCCATCTTTACTTTTGTCTTGAATTCGTATGACATAATTATCAATGTCTTTATAAAAAATACCGGGCTTTAAATCCAGAGCAGGCTTACTTTGGCGGATGTCGTATAGCAAGGAACCCATTTTTAAATTCACAATGGGAAGCATGTAATTTGAAAATACAAATGCTGTTATACTGATGCCGATAGTAGCAAATACTAATGGTTGCATAATTTTTTGCAAGGAGATACCGGCTGATTTCAAGGCTGCCAATTCATAATGTTCGGCCAAATTACCAAAGGTCATGATGCTCGAAATTAATATCGCAAGCGGCAAAGCCAAAGGAATAAAGGTGGCTGCTGCATAAAACATCAATTGGGCAATCACATACCATTCGAGCCCTTTACCAACTAAATCGTCAATGTATTTCCACACAAATTGCATGAGCAGCATAAAGAGCACCACAAAAAATGTAGCTACAAAGGGCCCTAAATAGGATGTAAGAATGTACTTGTGAAGACTTTTCAAAGCAAAGCTTATGAAACTAATATGAGTTCAAAAGAAAAAAATGAAATCGATAGTTACGCTCCCATGGCATGAATGAGTGCATCAATTTGGCTGTGCCAAAGCATTTCAGAAGCTTCCTGTGATTTCTCATCTTCGGCAAAATCAGTTACCCAAAATGCAACATCCTGAGTAATTTCGTCAACAACTATTCGGAACTCAAAAAAAGTAAAATCTGGTTCATCATTCCAACGGAATTTTATAAACGTGTTTTCCTTTTTTGATAATAACGTAGCTGTTTGTTGACTGCCATCCCACAAAAAAGTATATTCATCATTGCGCACATTCACATTTTCGGCAAACCATTCAGATAATCCTGCAGGTGTGCTGATAAAACTATAAATGATGTAAGGTGATGCATGAATTGGAAACTCAATTTCAAATTTGCGGTAAGTACCCATGTTCTTAGGTGTTGCAACCTGCTTTGCAAGCGGATTTACATACACAACGGGATTAACGGGTATAATAAATTTTTTCTTTGGAGCCTTTTTAGCGATAGGGTCAAGTTTAGGAACTTCCAACAATTCAAATCCATCATCTTCGTCGCCATTTTTATTTTTAGGTTTTCGTCCTGCTCTTTTTTTAGGGAAATCAAACTTTGCCTTTTTTACTTCTTCTCCCTTATCTACTTTCGCTGTCTTTTTAGGCTGCAACTTATCAGCTACAGTTTCCTTTTTAACGGACTTATCTTTTTGTTTTGCAGTCGAAGCCACTACCTTTTTTACCGGCTCTGCTTTTTGTTTACTTAATTTTGTTACCACTTCCTTTTTCTTAGGAATTGGTTTCACAACTGATTTTGCAGGTTGCGCAGCTTTTTTAGAGGGCACTTGCTTTTTTGCTTTCGCAGGAATAGCCTTTTTTGCCGGTGCCGCCTTCTTTGCAGGTGCAGCTTTTTTTGCGGTTTTAGCAGGTGTTGCACTTTTCTTAGCCGGTGATTTTTTGGCAGGTGCTACTTTTTTTGCAGCTGTTTTAGAAGAAGTTGCCTTGGCTTTATTTTTAACTACGGTTTTAACCTTAGCTTTTGCTTTAGTTTTTGCCATCAGTATTGATTTTATTAGTCAGGTAGAAATGTTTACTTTCGCCCTGTGTTTTGTTTTTATTCAGCGCAAAATATACAAATTTTTTAATATACAAAATTATTTATCTCATAAAAAAATGGCCTTACTCCATTCCTTTGAATCCTCCGGTAATTTTTTGTTTAAATACCGTGGTCAATTGCCGGTTTTTCTCTTTATAATGGCCGTTCCTGCTATCTATTTTACGCCTTATCAAAACATTGCTCCCGAAACATTAAAAATTGTTAAAGTCATAGCTATATTCTTAAGTTGTGCCGGGTTTATTTTTCGTGCTTATGCGATTGGAACAACACCCAAAGGTACCTCCGGCAGAAATACCAAAGAGCAAGTTGCCAATGTGCTGAATAGTACCGGAGTATACAGCATTGTGCGCCATCCCTTGTATTTAGGAAATTATTTTATGTGGATCGGAATTGTACTTTTTGTAGGAAATTTTTCCTTTTTCATAATTGCCAGCTTGCTGTTTTGGTTGTATTACGAAAGAATCATGTTCGCTGAAGAACGTTATCTTGAAAAAAAATTCGGACAAGCTTACCTTGATTGGTCTTTAAAAGCTCCTGCATTTATTCCAGCCTTTGGTAAATTTATCAAAGGTTCCACTGCCTTTTCACTAAAAACTGTTTTACGCCGTGAATATTCCGGTGTTTTGGCTACTGTGGTAGGATTTATTTTTGTTGAAGTGGTAAGAAATTATTTCAATATTGGTCAATTTATTTTAGGAATGAAGTATCAACTTGTATTATTTGCTACAGTTGGTATGGCCTTACTTTTACGCAGCTTAAAGCACTATACCAAATTGCTCAGCGAAGATGAAACCTTGCGTGATTAAATCAATTTTGCCCATCAAAATCAAATCCCAATTGAGGCTTAATTTTAGTTTTTCGTGGTGGTAATTCAATTTCTTGTTGTTGCATCAAGTTGGCGTCAAATGGTCGTAATAATTCAAAAGCTTTAGCCTCTCCGCTTTGTTCCGACAACCATATTTCATGATCCTTTAAACTCAACATTACCGGCATACGATTGTGTATGGGTGCTACCAGTTCATTGGGCTCGGTTGTAATGATGGCAAAAGTCTTATGTATGTTTTGTGAAATAGGATCTTTCCAATGATTAAAAATTCCGGCAAAATAAACCGGTTCATTGCTTTTGGAAGAAAATAAATAGCGCTTTTTACTTACTCGGTCAGTTTCATAAAATCCCTTAGCAGGGATAATGCAGCGTTGTTGATTATACCAAGCCTTTTTCCAATAATTCAAACTGCGCAATGAATCGCTGCGCGCATTAAAATTTTTACGTTTGTCATCCTTTCCGCTTGCCCAATCAGGCATAAATCCAAAATTGTAATAGCTTAAATACTTGGAACTAATGGGCAAAACGATTGCCTCGGCTCCGGGAAACACCGAAGCAGAAGAATAAACTATGGAAGTATTACCTTGTAAGGAATCGGGATCAAACTCATAAGGCAAATTCAAAAACAATTGTTCATGCTCGGATAGATTTTGCATCACCACATCTTCTCCAAGCTCGCGCTTACTGCGCTCAATGCCTCTTTTTACAAGTGTTTCGTAATTGTAGCACATGGTTAATTAATATAAGCCGAATTAAGTAGTACTTATTATTCGAAGTTCAAATATATTGAATAAAAAAGCAGCAGTTAACCGATACCTTAATGTTCAACAAATTGAAAAAAGTTGAGACACAAAACGCGCTATTCCAAATTAATTAGCTACTGAATTATCAGTTTTTGCATGCTGCTTCCCTTATGGTTGCTTACTTCTACAAAGTAAATTCCTTTGGCGAAATCAGAACAATCTATATATATCTTATTAATTTCCCTTGTAATCTTAGCATGCATTTGCTTACCCAAAGCATTATAAATTACTACTAACGAATTAGAAGCACAAGGCCCAATTGCAATAACTTCGCTCGCAGGATTAGGATAAATCCTACTACTATTTTCTGAAATCACTTGTTGTATCTTGGTTTGAAGTGGCGGTAATGTGATTTTAAAAAAACCGGAAGTTGCACCATAGCCGTTTTCAATAACATAAATAAAATTTGAATCTATCACCGCATCAACCGGATTATGAAATGAACCAACAATTCGCTCGGCGTTGAGTGTATAATTGTCGAGCAATGAATCATACATTAAATGCAAATGCACAAGATCTTCACTTGGGTCAACAAAAGGTCCGGTGGTACTGTCGGGATTGGCGATGCATCCACAGGAATCGAGCCCCGGTGTCCAGCTCAACATAAAGCCATCTCCGGTATACGATGCATCAATTAAACTATCAGTATCGAATACCAAACCCAAAGGGGAACGATGTGCTGTAAAAGTACCCATGGATATCCCGAGATCGCTGGCATCCTTAATTCCTCCATTAAGTGTATCACGAAACTTATCGCAATCAGGACCAAAATTCTGAATAGCTGCTTCAAATGAAACCGCAGGTGCAGCAGGAAATCCGGGATCGTTCGTCCAGGCATGAATGCTCCAGGATGGACTGTAATGACTGATCATAAAATCGTTAGCCGGTATGTAATTTGCGTATTGTTGAGGATTGTAGGTATCGCCCATTACATAAGGAAATCCATAATGCTTGCCCCTTCGCAACCAATTCATTTCTTCATGATGATCGCGACCACAAGAATTTTCAACACCAAACAAATTTCCGTTTCCATCATAGGCCATGCTGAAAGTATTGCGAATACCACGAGCGAAAACGAAGCCACTGTTCGCTAACCATGCCGAATCGTTATACAAAAAAGTGAATGTATCGGTTGGAATACGAAGCAATATAGAAGTGAGTGGAACATTTCTTAAACCCGGAAAAAAATTATACCTCGACTGTACTTCACCATGATCGCCACGCGCGCCGCTACAAATGGTAATACTATCGCCGGTTGTACTCAACACCATTCCACTGAAAAGATGGTCAAAATAATCGGCGGTAGGATAAGGTTCGGTGAGCATTAAAGTAGACCACACTCTAGTACCGTTGGCTTGTAAACTACCTTTACGAATAATGCCAGTAGTATATTTTGTAGTGTGATCATTATTGCCTGACACATACAGCACACTATCGTAAAAAGCAATGCATTGAGGATATTGAACACCGTGATCGGCAGTAGTATAGAGCAAGCTATCAAAGGGAAATCCAGAAGAAGGAATAGTAATTTCAAAAATATTTCCGGAAGCATCGTTGTAATAAAAATTGCCGTTGAGTGGATTTTTTGCTAAACGCACAGCTCCGTTTCGTAAAGTTAAAATACGATCTATTTGAATACCTTGTTTTAATGCTACAGGTATGCTTTGTGCCTGAGTACATTCTAAACTAAAAATAAATGAAATTACTACGAGTAGTTGCCGATACATTGTATTGATGATAGGTGTATAAAGATATTAATAATTCTTCCTATCAGTACATCCTTAATACACCACTTGCTATTGAATTCCAAAATCGCTTGTTCTAATCAATAAAGTGCCTTCACTTTTTTAACTTTAATAGTAAAATGAGAACGAAACTAATTTTTGAAATTGTGAAATCGTTTATCATTAGTCCAGTTTGATTTATGGTGTAGTTTAAAGGACAATAATATTGTTTTATTATTTTGGAAGCTTGAGTTAAATATTAAATTTCTTTCCAATCACATAAAAAATTACAAATTAAATTACTAAACTTTATTATTATTTTTAATAATAGGATCAACCGAAACAAAATGCAACCCTGAATTTTAGAACCCCAATTTGATGAATACTTCAATTCCCTTTTTCAAATCATTAACATTTCCTAAATAAAGGAGTATAATTACACAACAAATAAAATACATTAAGTAGATCCTTTTACGGAAAGACTTTTCATGAGCATCTTTACTTGATCAATAAACTCAAACATTTAGTAAAATTCATGAAAGGCATTATCAGATTGATAATAATGATATATTATGTGGAAGTGCAAGTATACTAGGTTTTGCGCAGAAGGTTTGATTTGTAAAAAAATGTTGTTGATGCGAAAATTTAGACAAATTCACGATTTTCATTATTCATTTGAGTATAATTTCCAATTATCTGCCAAATTATTTCGTCTATCGAAATATAACTGCCAAATACCAAATTTTAGTTTTAATCTGTAAAATTTGTTTTAACCTTTGAAATAGAGAGGTGCAGAATTTTATTAATTCCAAAGTATCTTGGTAAGGAGGAAATAAATGCGCTGAGCAATCCTAGTATAAATACTAAGCCGCAAAAAATGAAAGCAAAAATCCTCACAGGCAAGTTACAGACTTGCGGCTTAACCTTAATTCCAAATTATTTTTGCTTACAACTTCTTTTTTATTCTTTAACCAAATGCTCTGTTAAACCCTAATTTTTTACACCTTTTTATCCACTTAATCAAAAACTCTCACTATGGAAAAAGTTAATATTATTAAAAATAAAAGTGGCTATGCAAGGCTGCCAAAAATGCTTGCATTATTTTCGGCTATGCTGCTGGTGTTTATGATTGGTGGGGCGAAGGGACAGGGATGCTGTGATTTCACCTATACTGAAACTTTAGAGAATGGTGCAACAACTCCATTTTGCAAAAATAGTAGCTATGAAATAACATATTTTATTAGTAGTGGTTGTACTTCTTTAAATCAAATTAATTCCTTTAGAATTTCTTTGCCTCAGAATATTGTTTACACCTCTTTTGAACCAATAAGTGGTTGCAATTATATTGTTGGTTCCTCTCCAAGTGATCCGCAATTTACTTTAACCACAACGGTTAATTCTATTAGCATATCCTTAACAGTTCTAACGCCAAACACAGCTGTAACTACAATGAATGGATCAGTGATACATATAAATGAAACTTGTGATATAATAGCCACTAGTCCTACAATTTCTTATGATATTCCAAACTTAGAATTTTCCTCAATTACACCCAATAACACTGACCTTAATATAAATACTGGAGATGAGAGTTATTTTATTATTCATTTTAAAAATACTGGTGGGGGGGTAATTAATCAAATCAATGTAAATGAAGTTGAAAATTCACTTTTTAATGTTCAATCCATCTATTCTACTACCTCACCACCTTCAGCATCTAACCCTGTTCCATGCGGACCCAATCAACTTTCTCCAGGTTACTTAAATATTAGTTTTATCGACAAGAATTATCAATTCACTAACCTTAATCTTACAGGCACTAATAGCATCTACATAGTTTTTTGTATTAAAGGATTATGCAGTCTACCTAGTAGGTCGAATGGAACAGTACAATCATTTTTTGATATAAAGGTAGGTAACTGCACCGAGCGATATACTACACCAGTTCAAATGTTATTTATTAATACTCCAGTCTTAGGAATTTCATCTTTGGGTGATATTGGCACTTCAAGTGATTTATCATGTGATTTTGAAGGTACAAAAACAATAGGTGTGAAATTTTCCAATATTTCTGTAACTAATCCCAATTTTCCTGGAGCAGCAAATATTTTTAATCCAGAAATTTATATTAATGTTGACCCGATTGATTTTGCTTCCATAAATACAAGCATTGTTATTATTGGTGATAATGCAAGTACACCATTAAGTCCAACCAACATAAATATCACGACACCTGGTTTCATTACAACAGCCTTTACTACATATCCACTAAAACTTTGGTATAAATTAAATTTTGATGTTTTATCCGCTCAGGAAATTATCAACATCAACAATCTGAATAATTCTTTAGAGGTGATCGATCCAATAACTCATCGGCTTAGACTAAAAGAAGGTGCATCTTTTAATTTATTTGTACAGGTAAACTATTCCAAGCCGTTATCATTTGATGTCGCATCTGAAAAGGATTCATATATTACATTTTACTGTCTAATTCAAAACCAATGTAATTTGCCACTAAGAGGACCAATTACTGAATATAGTCAAGTATTCAGTAATCCTTCAATAGAGTTTCTATACAAAAAAACTCCAGGTGCATCTGGGCCGAATAGCATCGTTCCTAATAATATTTTAAGTTCATATTCAACATGCAATTCTGCAGCGTCTGCAACACCTCCAGACATTGTAAAACTAAAGATAAATGCAACCTCCACGCAAAACTGGGAAGACCATACCTACAATTTTTCTTGTCCAGATCGCATACATCGAGTAAAAATTAATTTGCCACCAGGTTATCGATTTGCTAGCTGCGACAACTCCACGCTTCTAACTACTGGAAATCTTGCAACAAAAGGAATGGAAATAACGTTTAAGAATAAAATAGATATCGGTCTTAATTTGCATGATGTTGAAAATACTGTTTCAGTTGTTTCAACTGTCAGAGAAGTAGGATTGCCAGGCCAGAGATACATTTTAATTGATATCCCACCGACACCTTGTTCAAGTGTAAATGCTTGCAACACAGAATACTTTTATAAGATTCTGCCTTTCACAATTGGACTTTACATCGATTGTTCCGAATCTCAAAACCTTCAGGGTTCAGGAGGATATGCAGTTGATAACATTGTAGCAGAGGAATTTTTTATTTGTTCAGAATTGGGATGTGAAAGTGATGGACACGATCTTCTCTCTTCCTCCAATGTATCAGCAACACACCATTGCAGCGGCCAATGTGCGGATGTAGAGGGACATCCAATAGTGGTAAACTGTCTAAAACCAACTCCTGAAAATTTCTTTCAAAGGATTAGTAAAGGACTAGTGAATAACACTGATGGATTTTACACTCCTTCTTCTTTTGACTCAAATATTAGCTTAAATACAAATTCAGCAACAGTTAGTGAATCATTAGTTGGTTATGATCCTTATTTAGTAGCGTATGTGGGTGACGAAATGGAAGTCAATGGGTTAAATTTTTCATTTAGTGGAAATCCAGCTACTTATGCATTACAAAGGAAAAATCCTGGAGAAGTATGCAGCTCCACAGGTTTGTCTAAAGATTTGCCAATAAAAAATGGATTAGGTTTTCTTATGAGCCATACTCCTATACATAATAAGTTTGGATTTATCTTATCAGATTCACATGCAAGTACAATTGAAATTTTAAACAAATCAACTAAAGCTCAAGTGTGTTCCTATACAATTAGTCCTAATGAAGTGATAACATTTAATAATGAATATACAGCAAATAGCAGTTCCGTAACTAATGATTTTGCAAATATGTTTATTGTTCTCAATTCTACAGCAATTGCTTTGATGACATCAAATGGTGGATCTGAATTTATTATTGTTCCTCATATTTATCTTCGTGTTAATCCAGATATCGCGGTTTATACTGACCCAATTACTAAAATAGAACCCTTAATATTTAATAGCCTTGCGGTGGACGATTGCTATTTTGGAATTTCATGCGATAATTATATTAAGGAGGTAACTGTTTACAAACCCAAAGTTGATCTATTTATTGTTGGAGCTGGACCTGGAACCATAGTACAACCTTGCTCTCAATTTGAATTGGACGTGAGATTTAGAACGAACCGTGCTACTTACCCATCTTCAAGTGATGATTTTCCCTTCGAATATAGGCCTTATGGTGAATTAATTTCCTTAAATATTAGTCTTCCTGAAGAATATTGTTTAAAAGAAGTCATATTGAACTACCAAAAAGATCCTTATGACAATGACCCTTCTCACAATAATTTTGATACAACACCTATTGCTACTTGGGATATAATTAATTTAACTCCTATTCTTATTACCCCTCCACCACATATAGGATATAACACATATGCGTTACCCAAACCTCCAGCAAGCGCTCCCTATTTTGGTCAATGGCCACTTATGGATCTAAAGGGAATTTACCAACAGAACTTCATGTTCTTTAATTTACTAATATCAGCAGGCTGTAATATTCCAAATACTTCGTATGTGTTGATGGAAGGAAGCTATAAAGTTGGGAACAGGGATCCTGGCATGGACCAAATTATAACTTTCGACCAGCATAATCTTTCTACCACAGCACTTAGTGCACAAAAATTATCAAAGAAAACAACCACTGATGTACAGATTACATCTTCAAATATATTCAATATATTAAATGCCGGAGCTTTTAAAACAAATTTTACTTTGAATGCGCCTCCAAATAAGCCATTACCATCAATAAGTTTTGCAACCACAAATGTTAAAGTTAATAAACTTACTTATCAAAAGGCTGATGGAAGCATTATTACTATTTTGCCTGATCTATGTATAGATGATGGTATAAATTATTTCAAATTAGAATCTGATTTAACAACTGGTTCATACCTATTTACTGTCGAAGGAACAATAAATTGTAATCAATTATTGACATCACTTGAAATTGGATATAAACTTTATCATAATTGTGTTGAATGTTTAAATGGTCTCACAACATGCGGTCATTGTCTCTTTCTCGAGGATAAGATTTTAATTGAGCTTCCGGGTGATCCTGTGTTACCAAATGCAAATGCCGGCATTGATCAATTCCTCTGTAATAACTATGGAACTTTATCTGCTAATTTGCCATTGTCTGGGCAAACAGGATTATGGACAATAACTTCGGGTGGTGGCATTTTGACGAATCCAACTAGCCCAACAACTACTATAACAAGTTTACCTCCGGGAGATAATATCCTGGTTTGGACCGTATCGGAAATTCTTTGTAGTACCTCACAAATCAAAATTCATGTTGATGAAAATCCAAGCCAGGCTAACGCTGGTCAGGATCAAAGTATATGTGTTCCTAATACTTCTCTTGCAGCAACTTCACCAATAATAGGAATTGGAGAATGGACATTGGTTTCAGGAAGTGCAACCATAACTAATCCGGCAAGTCCAACTTCACAAGTAACTGGATTAGGGAATGGTAATAATATTTTTAGATGGACAATTAGTAATGGTATTTGTGCTCCAAGCTTTGACGATGTATTAATCACTTATGAAGGTATATCAGTACCTGCAAATGCTGGGCCCGACGAGCTGAATATTTGTGGTGTAACAAGCGTTGTGCTTGGTGCCAATGCTGTGGCTCTCCCTTCAAACGGATCATGGTCAATTCTTTCTGGATTGGGTGGCTCATTTAGTAATCCAAATGATGAAAATGCAACCTTTATAGGGATTTCAAATGAGACTTATGTGTTAAGGTGGACTATTGAAAATGGAATTTGTTTTAGCTATGATGACAAAGCTATTAGCTTTTATAATAACCCAACATCAGATGCAGGACCTGATCAGGTTAGTTTATGCGGAGAAACATCAGTTACTCTAGCTGCTAATACGCCAATTTTTGGCACTGGTTCATGGTCAATAATTTCAGGAACGGGTGGATTGTTTAGTTCTATTTCTGATCCTTCTGCCACTTTTTCTGGCATCGCCGGAATTACATATGAATTAAGCTGGACAATGATAAACGGACCCTGTTCTAGTTCTGACAATGTGCTCATAACTTTTAATCATGATATTCCAATTGCAAATGCTGGTTCTAACCAAACAATATGCAGTACTTCTTCAAATCTTGCTGCAATGGCCCCTTCAACCGGGATTGGCACATGGACGTTGCTTGCTGGATTTGGAATTATTGCAAACCCTAATCTTGTAAACACGAATGTTACAGGACTCGCTAATGGCAATAACATATTCAGGTGGACAGTTGTTAGCGGAGCATGTAGCAGTTTTGATGAAGTAACTATTCATGTTGACGAAGAGCCAACAACTTCAAATGCAGGACCTGATCAAACAGATATATCTACATGTGGATTAACTTCTGTTACACTTTCTGCAAACCCGGTTGGGGCTGGCGAAAGCGGTTCTTGGAGTATTATCAGTGGAAATGGAGGAAGCTTTTCGGGTGGTTCAGGTAATCCTTCTTCGTCCAACATCAATAATCCAGTTTTCACAGGTTTAGCAAGTAACATCTACACTTTAAGATGGACCATACAAAATGGTGCTTGTACAAGCAGCTCAGATGATATGGAGGTTATTCTTTATCAAAACCCGACTTCAGCAGATGCTGGACCTGACCAAATAAATAGTAACACTTGTGGGGTTACTCAAATAACTCTTGCAGCAAATACACCAATTATTGGAACCGGATCTTGGTCTGTAGTGACCGGTTTAGGAGGCACTTTCGGAAATTCAGCAAGCCCAAACAGCACCTTTACAGGTATTCCAGGAATTCACTATACGTTAAGATGGACTATAAGCAATGCTCCTTGCACTGCAAGTACTGATGATGTCGAGGTCACTTTTAATAGCGCGGTTACACCAGCTGATGCTGGACCTGATATTTCAATTTGTTACCCCAACATCAAATCAGTTACATTACAATTCAACGCCCCGTCAATTAGCAACTTTGAAACTGCGACTTATTCAATTGTTAGTGGTAATGGAACTATGCAACCTTTTCCTAATACTCCTGGAAAATATAATTTGACAATTTCAACACCAGGAGTTGTTGTAATCGAGTGGAAAATTACTAGAGGATTATGTTCCTCTTCGGATCAAGTCATAATAACTGCAAATTCAAAGCCTTCAATTTCAATATCACCAAGTACTGCAACAATTAACCCAGGCGCAAGTGTTACAATAACAGTAAACGGTCCAAGCGGTACATATAGTATTTCCCCGAATGCCCCTCCTGGTCCAAATCCTCAGACCTTTATAGTTAGTCCTAATCATACTAAAACCTATACTATTACAGGACCTCTTGAATATGGTTGTGGGTGCACAGCTTCTAAAAGTGTTACTATTCATGTCAATGGATCAAATGGTTCTTGTCACGGTGGCCACACTTACCCTTCAGGAGGTTATGGTTCAAACTGTGGGCCAAACAACCCTGGAGGTAATTATAGAGATGCAAACTTCAATTTAGCCTTTCCAAACGGATTAAAAATAGGTTGTTCAGGTGCTAATGAAATAGTGCTTACTGACAATTATGAGGTGGAAGATTTTCTATCTATGGGAACTTCGGTCAGAATTTTAGATTCAGGAGTTGTAACCAATCCAGGTGCTACCTACGCGAACATGTTTGCGAACGAATTGGTTGCACTTGCTTTAAATATTGGATTTGATAACTATGATCCGAATTTTTCATCTTCTTCAAAACTAGGACATCAAAAAATTAAAACTGGAACTTTTGCAACCTGGTCAGTCGACACATTTTTTTTAGAAGCAAACAAGCAAATAGGTGGTTGTTCCACTAATTTCGTTAATGGTGAAATGTATGGTACTGCCAAAGCCATTAATGAAAACTACGATAATGGTGAAAATGACGGTTTCCTTGAATGCGGCAATTTTACAATTTCAATTCCTGTTAGCTCAGTATGTGCTGGAAGCACAAACGGAACAGCTACAGTTAATGTTTCATCTGGAGTTGCTCCATATGATTACTCCTGGTCAAATGGCCATACAACACAAACAATCACAGGCCTTAGCGCGGGTGACTATACTGTATGGGTAACAGATGCAGACTCTCAAACAGAGGTAGCAACGGTAACCATCACAACTTATCCATTGCCATTAGTTACTGCATCCAACGTAAGCGGTTGTGTCGGAAGTCCAATTACCCTGTCGGGAACACCTGCTGGAGGTACCTGGAGTCTGGCTAATCCATACACAGGCAGCAGTGCCACTTATACTTATACCTATACTGATGAAAATGGTTGCACAGCCACAAGTTCTGCAGCTAGCATAATTGTTAATTCACTTCCAATTGTAACTGCAGAAAACGTAAGTGGCTGTTCCGGAACCTCGATCGCATTGTCGGGAACTCCATCCGGAGGGACCTGGAGTGTTTCAAATCCTTACACAGGCATCAGCTCACAGTACACTCACTCGTATACCGATGCAAATGGTTGCAGTGCTACTAGTACCAGTGCAACCATAACTGTCAATGCTCTACCTTCTGTAACTGCATCAGCTAACCCATCACCTGTAGGAGATGGAGCATTACTTACATTAAATGGAGGAGGTGCAGTGAACTATACCTGGTCGGGCGGAGGAGCAAGCATCACGAATGGTGTGCCATTTGTTCCAACTGCTACTGCTACTTATACGGTTAATGGAACTGATGCGAATGGATGCAGCAATACAGCAACTGTATCGGTAACCGTTTCTCCTTCTACCAAATTAAACCCTACTCTTTGCGGAACAGTATTAAATTCAATGAATACAATTAATATTTTGCCGGTTTCAGGCGCTACAAATTATAAATTACATGTTATTGGGACTGGAAACCAAGCTACTTTTGTAAATGACTTTATAACCAATGGCAACACATCGTTATACTTTATAATTGCTGCACCTGGAGTGATATATAATCATACTTACAATGTAAGTGTGTCTTATTATAAAAATGGAGCTTGGAGTTTGTTTGGTCCTGAATGTACCATAACTACCAGTGCCTTTCCTCAAAACAAGCTTTCAGATAATCCTTCTACTCCGGGCTTTTGCAATTATACAAGTGGCAACCAAAGTGATGTTTACAATTGTACTAGTATTCTTGGAGCAAACAGTTATGAATACAAAATTGTAGAAGATGTTCCAGGCGGAGTTTATGATTACAATTACACTTGGGATAAAACAACATCCAATTTCGATTTCAGATTCGATGCTTTGACCAATAAAGTTCGATATGGCTATACCTATGATGTTCAAGTAAGAGCCTTGGTGGGCAAAACTACAACAACAGCTTTAGGTAATCTTCCTGGTGAATGGGGAGCTTTTGGTCCTGTATGTAAAGTTACACTTTCTTCGGCTCCTCCAACTTCTCTCACCCCTGCTTATTGCAATACAACCTTAGCCTCGATGAATGATCAATTTTTTTACACTGCAGTGAGTGGAGCAACAAACTACAGGTTACATTTTACTACTGCTGGTGGCTATGATTTAACAGTTCCACGTAATAATTCAAATTTAGATTTTCGAATGACATGGATTCCAACATCAGGAACACCTGGTGGCCCAAGTTATAACACTACCTACAATGTAGAGGTTTCTGCTTATGTGGGTGGAGTTTGGACAGCATATGGGCCTTCCTGCACTATAACTACTCCTCCAACCCCTACTACATCCCTGGTAGCCGATAATTGTAACATTACACTCAGTTCAATGTCTTCACCTGTTTCGGTTGTACCGATTGGTGCTGCAAGTATGTATCGATTGCATGTTACAAGCGCAGGATACGACAACACTGTTTATCTCTATAACAGCAATACAACCTTCTACAATTGGACTACTGGAATGAAGTATGGAACTACATACAACGTAACTGCTGCAGCATATGTTGGTTCTGCTTGGCTTAATGAAGGTCCTGTTTGTTTAGTTACCACACCTGCAGTTCCTCAAACTCAACTTCAAAATGCCTATTGCCCTATTAATTTGACGGTTTTAAGTACTCAACTTTTTTGCAATCAAATTCCAGCCGCTACAAATTACTCATATAAAATAACTGGGCCATTTACAAGCGGCTCCAATCAAAGAATCTATTATCGCAACAGCGCTGTAAATGATTTTAGACTTTCTTGGATTGCACCATCATCCAATTTCGCAGCTGGTAGCTATACTGTAGAGGTTGCATATTATGCGGGACAATGGGAAAATTACGGCACAACATGTACCATCCAATTGGCAAATGGTTTCTCTCGATTGATTGATCCTACCCTACAACAGCCACCTACACCTGAATTAGAAATATCCAATCAGCTATTGATTGTGTATCCAAACCCCAATATTTTTGAGAATGAATTTTTTGTTCAACTAAATGGGTTAGCAGCCAAGGATAATGTGGGTGTTTTCATTTATAATATGCTGGGTGAGCTAGTATATAAAACTGATATTTTAAAAGCAGATGAAGGTGACTTGATCTTGAAGCCTGAAGTTCGGTTAGCTAAAGGAGTCTACTTGATTGAGGCTGTTGTAAACGAAAAGCAAATTCACAAAAAATACGTGGTCGATTGATAACTGTAAACACTCCAAAATTAAGATTTAGGGGCCGTCGTTGAAGTAAAATTCAAAGACGGTCTCTTCCTTTACATAAGCTCAATTTGCTACCTTTACTATTCAAAAAAAATTGATACTTTTTAGTTAGAATTTTATTCCTGGTAAAATCATTAGTAATTAGTATTCCAGAATTTTACTTTGATATTTTCTTACCCCCGGCAGTGCTTAGGTAAGTAATTACAGATGATACGAGGTTCTTTAAATATATTTCTAATATCACTCTGAAAATACAGGTACAATATCAATCAATTTAAAGAATATTTTTGCAATAGAATTTTTCGTTCAAAATAACTTAAGGTAGATTTGAGACTCTTTCCTAAAAAAGGAAATCCAAGGACAAATAAAAAAGAAAGAGCAACTAATGTTGCTCTTTCTTCGTAGCGGAGACGGGAGTTGAACCCGTGACCTCAGGGTTATGAATCCTGCGCTCTAACCATCTGAGCTACCCCGCCATGTCGCTCTGTTTTTTTTGAGCGCGCAAAGATACTATTATTTCATTTTCATCAAAATGATTTTATCTATCTAATATTTTCTCCTAATCATACAATCAACCTAGCCTGATTCAATTTAAATAAACGCAAGCAATTTATCGCTTACTCCAATTTGTTTGACAAACTTTCCATCCCTTTTTTATTGATGGTATTAATAGTAAGTTTGCAGCGCAAAAAAAATTGCACAGTGTAAAATCCACACTTTAAAAACAGCCTTTAATGAATAAACTTTTTACCCTTTTTGCAGTAATCCTGTGTTTTACAACAGCAGTTGCACAACGAAATTTTAGTGAAACTCAAACACCTGCAAGTAACTACACCTATTCAAAAAGTATGTCTATGGACACCCTTGGCATGGCTGCTTTTAATGCTGCCCCCAAAGCCGTGTACCTCGATCAAAATGGTGGATATGCAGCAGGAACCAACTCTTTTAACGATTTAGTAAAAGCTCAAAGCTTTGAAATCACACAACAAAGCAATATACGTGAAGTACTTTTTTATTTCGCAGCCAAAGTAAAACAAGCACACGATTCAATTTCGTATTTAACCGTTGCCATTTATGCCATGGACGGAAGCGGAATAAGCAGCGGAAACACCAATACCACCGCCCCTGGCAGAATTTTGCATAGCCGTAAATTACTACTAGACAGCATCGATACTATTGCAGGACATTTTACCCGTGTGCGGTTCGATTGGGCGCCGACCGACAGTAGCGTACTTAATTTTGCTGTGGGAATCGACTTATCACACCTCGACACTAGCGATAAAGTAGCTTTGCTTACTACCAAAGATTCAAACTCGGTTAAAAAAGATATGTCCTGGGAAAAGCGCAGCAATGGCCAGTGGCAAACCATGTTACAAGGTTGGCCTTTGGACCTGGATTTTGCAATATTTCCAATCGTTGATCCGGTATTAATTGGCGTGAATGAAACAACGGCCAATACAACCAAATTGAGTATTTCACCAAATCCTGCTAACGATTTTATAGAACTAAATTTCGCCCACTTAAACACCACTACTGCCACACTCAAAATAGCTGATCAGTCCGGAAAAATAGTTTACCAAGAACCAATTTCCACTGAATCTAAAAGCCTCCAAAAGTTTAGACTCAATACTTCTAATTTTAATCCGGGAGTTTATAGTCTTAGCGTGATTACTGCTATGGGTAGTTTTTCTAAAAAACTGGTGATTCTACACCAATAGTAGCGCCGCCTAACGCAACCCTATTTAACTTTCTGAACGACAGTAGGTTTAAACTCAAAGCCTATAGTACAAAATTCAATAAAATTGCTACTTTTGCGAGCGATTTTTTAAAAACGAATATTCATTAATTAACCCATATCCAATTGATACTAGCAGTTCCAAAAGAAACCAAGGAAAAAGAAAACAGAGTTGCACTTACTCCCGATGTGGTGAAAGCATTGGTAAAAGCCGGTTTTGAATGCCGCATTCAACAAGATGCTGGCGCTCGCTCCTACTTTCCGGATGCTGCTTATGTAGAAGCAGGTGCTACAATTGTTGATTCAATTAATAAGGTATATGCTGATGCAGATGTTGTTTTGAAAGTAAATGCACCCCATCCTGCTGAAATTTCTTGGATGAAAAAAGATGCTGTGTTGCTTTCATTTATGTTTGCAGCTACCAATCCGGATCTGGTTGAAGCTTGCGTAAAAGCAGGAATTTCAGCTTTTTCAATGGATGCTGTACCGCGTATATCAAGGGCCCAAAAAATGGATGCACTCTCTTCTCAAGCCAACCTTGCAGGATATAAAAGTGTGTTGCTGGCTGCCGATACATTAGGTAAAATACTACCAATGATGACCACAGCTGCCGGTACTATACGTCCTTCAAAGGTGGTAATATTTGGTGCCGGTGTTGCAGGGTTACAAGCCATTGCTACTGCAAAACGATTGGGTGCAGTTGTGGAAGTAAGCGACGTGCGCACCGATACCAAAGAACAAGTTGAATCATTGGGCGGGAAATTTATTGAAGTGCCTTCGGATAATACCATTATGGTTGAAGGCGGTTATGTACGAAGTGTGTCGGAGGAATTTTTGAAAAAACAAAAAGAAACCGTTGCCAAACACGTAAAGGATGCGGATATTGTAATTACTACTGCTTTAATTC
>DGQS01000121.1 GCA_002389785.1 Bacteroidetes bacterium UBA4408 | reverse complement strand
CAGGGAATTCATTGATTGTCCAGCCCGGAACAAATGCCCATTTGAAAATATGTTGTTGAAGTTAAGAACTAAAGCTGAACATTGAACGTCGAGCCTGAACCGCTGCTGATGCTTGCACATAGCTGATGTTACATTGTCAAGCCCTGCTTTTGCAAATACTTTTGTTGTAAGTAGTGCATTCTGTCAATTTAAAAGGGCCCTCATTTAAGGGGCCCTTTTGCTAATTGCTTTACAGCTTTGTTAGTATCATATTTTCGGGCAAAGTAAATCCCCTTATATAAGCAGGCTGATTTGGTTTTCTTGCTTTTAATCCGGGGCTTACATCTAGCTTCCAAGTAAGTTGATTTTGTGCAGTATTTAGTGTTAGTGTAAGTTCACCTTCTTTATTTTTTGTGATGTCTTTAAAGGTACCTCCTTCAATAGTGTTGATATTTGAAGAATTTTGATTACTGCCCGTAAAAGTTCTGAGATTGACAATATTAATATTTGATAAGGAATTCTCAATAATAACATTTCCTTTTTTGTAAAGGTGCCAACCGACAAGCAAATCCCAAAAAAAGCCACCATTTATATCACAATAAACCTTTTTTGTGGTTAAATATATTTTTACTGTATCAGCACCATTTACCCATTGCCATGTGCCATGAAATGCTCCCATTGAATTGTTTGTAATGTATGAACCCTGAGTTGGGACTTGTGCTTGAATTTTTTGCTGGATGATTAAGCAGCAAACAAGTGGAATAATTCTTTTTATATGTTTCATATTAATTATGTTTTGTAAAGTTAAAATTTTCAACACATGGTATTGTTGTAACATTGTTATTTGCATCTAAAGACAAACGATCCCAAGTTGTGAAATTTGAATTACCCCTAAATACTCTTACACCCGACCCTCCATTTCCTTGTAAATACTGCAAAAACTTTATTTCATTTTCATTGTTAGTGTTGGTTTCTTTAATACCATAAAGTCGGCCATAAGCTTGTTTGAAGAGGCTAAAATCACCTTCCATGAATTTTCGAGCCCAAATTCTAAACTTAGTTACATTTTCAATCATGAGGATATACTGTGTATTTCGTGCAGTGACAAGTGGTAATGTAAATTTTGAACTGTCAACCATACTTCTTGTAGTGAAAGCGTTGCATATTGTCCATAGGTCATCGGGCGAAAAAATTGATAATGAATTTGCAAAATGATTATGAGCAATTCCATCAATTGTTCCCCAATATGTGAAATCTATTTCCTTTTTACCAAGCACACCAACTTTTTCTTCAAGAGCTAACCCATTATTTGGTAAATGATTGTAAATGTACCCGTATTCAGTTGTGTCATTCGGGTCATTGCTATGATTTTTTAAAACTTGTAACATATTCCTAAATACTGTGTCATTTTGTAAAGAAGCTATATGCAAACAAGGATTTAATATAGTATCCTGAGGTACTGGCGGTGGGGGAGGTGGAGGCCCACAAGGGTCTACCAAATAAAAGACTTGTCCGCAGTTTGGTGGATTGCCACCACCACCACCTCCTCCTCCTCCTCCGCCAGTCCCGCCACCACCGGTTCCTCCACCCCCTCCGGGATCACCCCCTCCAGGCGGTCCTTCTTCATGATTATGGCAAATAGTTGTTTCACATAGTGGGCACCTATCACAAAACCACGGTCAGCAGGGTGAAGTATTAATGCAGTGATAAAATGTAACACAATGAATTAAAGAGTTTGTTGATTGACTTTTGCTGTTGTCTTTTATCCTTATTATTTTATCACCAAGACTATCCTTTTCTTTTGATTTTTCAAACAATTTGGATGGGATATGATAGAAATTCGTAGTTCCAAAACAATAGTTTTCCATTGCAAAGAACAATACTAACAGATTTTCCGCTTTGGAAACATTTAAACTATCGCTATGACAAATGTCGTATAGATAATCCTTTGAATAAAATTTAATGTCGAATGTGTCAGATTGTTGATGTGCTACTATTACAGCAGAAAGACCATTTGCATTTATCGCCATTGGGATATAAATATCATTGCCATCAACAATACCATCCGTAAAACTGTTATTTGAATTACTGTTTAAGACATATCCAGACTTTTCCCAAATCGGCAGGCCATAAGTTCTTGGTAATTTTTCAACAAATTCCGATTTGCTATTTTGCAGTTTTAGTAGTTCAATTATGCCAGCTACTTCTTTATTGGGTGGATTTCTTGTGCTAAAGAACTTTTCAGTGAAATTTTGATCGCTTTCCTTAAGTGCAGTAACGTCAAATTTTTTACAAGAAAAAAGAATGCTGGAAACAATAATGGAAAACAGCAATAATTTTTTTAACGTTTTCCGGGCAGTGATTTGTTGTCGCATAAGTTTTGGTTTAAAGTTGACAAATGAAAAGATGTTGGGCTGCATTACTTACAACGTGACGGCATTGCTGATGTTGGGGTATCGAAGCACGTCCGCCCGATTAAAAGTACAAAAGTTTAATAGCATTACTAAAGCTGAATGAGATCCGTCCGCCCCAATATTAGCAATGCATTGTTAGGCGCAGTTCCTGACTCTCGCCGCCGCTTGGCCGGAGCCAGTTTTGAATGAGAGCTATTGTGCCAATCCCCGATTGACGCAGTCGCTCGAATGTCAGTTTTTTATTTTTTGGGTAACGTACTTGCTGCGCGGGGAAAATCCTCCCCTTTTTTTACTTTTTTTCTGGT
>DGQS01000221.1 GCA_002389785.1 Bacteroidetes bacterium UBA4408 | reverse complement strand
AAGTTAGCACTATATAATATTTACTTTTGCACAAATTTTTATTTATGCACCAGCGTTTTATTGTTATTATTGGGGTTCTACTGCTCATCGATTTCTATTTTTTTCAATCCATTCTTACCCTTCTTAAAAATTCAACTCCAGCACGAAAATCAACGGTTATAAGTATTTACTGGGGATTTACCATTTTTTCGGTTGCACTCTTGTTGATTAATTTTGTTTATCCCTTTCGTGAATGGAATCAATATATCCGCATTTATGTGGTAGCTTTTGTTGTAGGAGCGCTTATTTGCAAAATAGTAGGCAGCGTATTTTTGCTGGCCGATGATGTGATTCGTTTAGTAAGATGGATGGGAACCTACCTTGTTCCTTCCAGCGCTCCCGACCCTACTCATCCCCATAGTATCAGCAGAATCAAATTTATTAGTCAAATGGCCATTTTTATGGCGGCAGTTCCCTATCTGAGTTTAATTTACGGTATGTTTAAAGGTGGATTTGATATTAAAATAAAGAAAACTAAACTGCATTTGCCAAATTTACCGGACGCTTTCAATGGTTTACGCATAGTTCAAATTTCGGATATACATTGCGGAAGTTTTACTACTCCTGCACATTTTGAAAATGCTGTTCAACTCATAAATAAGGAACAACCCGACCTTGTGTTTTTTACCGGTGACTTGGTAAATGATGTAGCTACTGAAACCGAAAAATTTTCGGCTACTTTTAGTAAAATTCAAGCCCCCATGGGTGTTTATTCAACGCTTGGAAATCACGATTATGGAGATTATGTAAGCTGGGATAGTGAACAAGAAAAAGCTGCTAATTTGAATAGCTTGAAACAAAAACACAAAGAATATGGCTGGCGCTTGCTGTTAAATGAACATGTTGCACTGCAAAAAGGTGATGCAAAAATCGCCTTGATAGGTATTGAAAATTGGGGGGCGCGCGGGTTCACAAAATACGGCGATTTAAAAAAGGCCCATAGCGGAACTGAAAATTATCCAGTTAAACTATTACTTTCACACGATCCTTCGCATTGGGAGGCAGAAGTTTTAAAAAAATACAACGATATTGACGTGGCATTTGCAGGCCATACACACGGGATGCAATTTGGTGTTGAAATTCCGGGATTTAAATGGAGTCCTGTACAGTACATTTATAAACAATGGGCCGGCTTGTATCAACATGGAAACCAATACTTATATGTGAACCGAGGTTTAGGTTTTATTGGATATCCGGGAAGGGTGGGTATTTTACCCGAAATTACAGTAGTTGAGTTATCAAACAAAGCTTGATTTAAAAATATTCATACGTGTCGCTAATTACTACTTCCCTCCTATTTTTCACAGCACTTTTAAGTGGCTGGTCTGCTTTTTTATTTGAACGAAAAAACAAACATGTTCTAAAATTATTGCTTGCATTTAGTGGAGCTTATTTGTTTGCAATTTGCGTACTTCACCTTATTCCTGAAATTTATATGTCGGGAAACAGCGAAATTGGGATTTACATTTTGACCGGTTTCTTTCTGCAAATTTTTCTTGAATTTTTTAGCGAAGGAATTGAGCACGGGCATGTGCATGTGCATGCTTCAAGTGAACATAATTTTCCTATCGCAATCATGCTTAGTCTATGTATTCATTCATTTTTAGAAGGTATGCCACTGGCGAAACTCGATAGTGGAAGCTACCATTCTTTGCTTGTTGGAATTATACTTCACAATATTCCCGTAGCATTGGCTCTAACTACCATGATGATTGAATCGAATGTAGCCCGCAAAAGTATTTTTACAATGCTTGTAATTTTTGCTGCCATGGCGCCCTTGGGAGCATACTGCAGCCAGGCTATCAGCACTAATCTATTCAACAACATTTCAGTTTATTTCGACAAAATTATTGCGGTGGTGATTGGTATATTTCTTCATATCTCAACTACCATTTTGTTTGAATCTTCCGAAAATCATCGATTTAATCTTTTGAAATTTGCCACTATTTTGGTTGGAGCCCTGACTGCTTGGTTATTTCATTTTTAAACAGACAAGTTAGAATCAATCCTCTTTACAGCATTAATAAATTTATGAGTTCAGTTTAATTAAGGAACTGCTCCAAAAATTTTCACAAAAACTTATAATCTTATCCGCAAGTGTAACTAAACTTTAATTTTTTTTGTACACAATTGATGTAATCCATAAACTTGAATGGGGTTTTATTATTTGAAACGAAATCAAATCAGCGATAATCATAAAATTCCTGCCTGCCCTAGCGATTGTTTAGTTACTGCAGGCAGGCGCCAAATATGCGTTCCAATAATAAATTCTAATGAGGCAAAAATTATTAATTCTGTTTTATTATTTTAAAATTTAGGTACAAAAGCTGTTTTATCTATAAACTTTTTTCTCATTTTTAATTTCATTCAAATAAACTTTCCAATTTTTCGTTTACTTCAAATGAATAAACAAAATCCTTAAACGAATGCAAATTCCATCAATACAATCATTGATAATAAAGGCAAAAGCAAGTTTTTTGCGCTTTTCATTGGCCTTACTTTTTGCTATTGCAGGAGCTGCTATAGCCATTTTTCTAATTCAAAGAGGAAATAACCCAACCGAGGAACACTTTTTTTTAGTTAAATCACTTATGTGTTGTTACCTGGGAATGCTACTATTTATAGCCGTTTCGGTGATTCATGAGCGGTTTCGTTTTACACAAACTAAAATCATTGTACTTTATAGTTTAGGAGTATTATTGCTTGCATTGTTTTACTTTTCCTTACCCGATTTTTTTACATTGCAGGCTAGCATACGCTTTGTTTTATATGCAATTGTTTTACATTTATTTATTGCATTTGCCCCTTTTATCGGGAAGAATGAAGTAAATGGATTTTGGCAATACAATAAATCCCTCTTTCTCGGAATTCAGCTTTCGGCTTTATATTCAATTGTTTTGTTTATTGGTCTTTCAGCGGCAATCGTTGCCATAAACAAACTTTTTCAGGTGAATTTTGATGAAAAAATTTATGCTTACTTATGGGTTCTTATAGTCGCTGTATTCAACACCTGGTTTTTTCTTTCTGCATTCCCTTCTAATATAGATGCATTAGAAACACAGCACGATTATCCCAGAGGATTAAAACTTTTCACTCAATATGTGCTTATTCCGCTGATTACCGTTTACCTTTTGATTTTGTATGCTTATATGTCCAAAATAATTCTTCAGCAACAATGGCCGGAAGGATGGGTATCCTACCTGGTATTGTTTTTTTCAGTAGCCGGAATTTTATCTTTATTGTTGGTTCATCCGGTGCATAACGACGAACAAAACAAATGGATTCCATTATTTTCTCGTTTTTTTTATTACGCACTTTTTCCTTTGTTGGTGCTTTTATTTTTTGCGATTAAAACCCGCATTAGCGAGTATGGTATTACCGAAAATCGCTACTTAGTACTTTTGCTTGCTTTATGGCTTCTGGTAGTTGCCCTAGCCTTTTTATTTTCGAAGCGTTTTAGCATAATGTTTATCCCGGTTTCACTGTGCATCGTGCTTTTTAGCTGCACTTTTGGTCCTTGGAGTGTTTTTACCATTTCTTTAAAAAGCCAACAATCCCACTTAACTAATTTACTCGAATCACAGGGTTTGCTTAAAAACAATAAGATTGCCGCTACTTCGAAGGAAATTGATTTTACTACTCAAAAAGAAATTTCCTCAGTAGTTGATTACCTTGTTGAGTATCATGGATACAGCAGTTTACAACAATTTTATATTTGTTCGCTCGACTCATTAATGAACGCAAACAAGGCAAATAAGGCACAAAATTACTATGCTCAAAGCGAGTTGTTGCTCAAACAAATGGGTCTTGAGCACATATCCGAATACGTAAGCGAAAAAAATGACTACTTTGATTATACTTGTGAAACTGATTACACTCAAACTCTTACTAACTATTCCTTGTATGTTTCCAATTATAATTATGCAGGCGATTCAACTCAATCAACCTTTACGAGCGATAGTTTAACCTACACATTAAAGTCTGAAGCAAATGGGACTTGGTTAGTTGTTTTATCGGGAAGTGAGGAATTGAAAGTAGATGTTTCAAAAATAGTTTCGAACCTACGGTCTCAAAAAAACAGCGAATCTTATGCTGTTCCTGTAAAACTAATGAGTTGCTTACTTTCGGGAAAGAACTTTCAGGCGCTGCTAGTTTTCAAACATATTCATGGTAAATACAGCAAAAAAACCATCCAACTAAATGGCTATACGCTTGAATGCTTCATTGGAAAAAATAAAGAAAACAATTAACGGAATTTTTACCGGCTGGTAAGTTAAGTAAGTTGTGAGGTTTTGTAAGAAGTAAATATAACCACCATGAAAATAAAATACCCCTTCTTCCACCCCACAACCATATCTTTAGCATGCAAAAAATGCTTTGTCAAACTTAGAAAATAAATTTCATTAAACTGAAAAATTAACTAACAGTTTATTAACTGGTACTTAATTAGCGCTTGATTCAAATTTAGTCATTCCAACAACATTGGAACATCCATAATCAATACTTCTGCATTCGCTGAATTTGCAACAATTTCAAAGTTTTCAACTTCCCAAATTCCTAAACCATCACGTTCATTTAACTCAATCGAATGAATTGTAAAACTACCTGCTAAAACAAAGGCATAAACTCCATTTCCGCTTTTTTTTACTTGGTAGTCAATCTTTACACCTTGGTCTAATTTAGTCAAATAAAACCATGCTTGTTGATTAATCCAAACACCAGAGCTGTCTTTATCGGGTGAAACAATTTCTAGCAATTTGTTCTTGCGATCAATTTCATTCAAAGTAATTTGATCGTATCTGGGAGGTATATTTCGCTTTTCTGGAAAAATCCAAATTTGAAGAAATTTAACTTCACTATCTTTATTTTTATTGTATTCACTATGGGTAATTCCAGTTCCTGCACTCATAATTTGCACATCCCCTTTTTTAATCACAGTAACATTTCCCATGCTGTCTTTATGCTCCAAATCTCCTTCCAATGGAATTGATATAATTTCCATATTATCATGGGGATGTGTACCAAAGCCCATTCCGGCTGCCACAGTATCATCATTTAAAACACGTAAAACACCAAAATGAACTCTTTCGGGATGGTGATAATTTGCAAAACTAAAAGTATGCTTGCTGTGCAACCATCCATGGTTGGCAACACCCCGGCTAGCTGCTTTGTGTAGAACTGTTTTCGACATAGTGTATGAGTTTATTGGCTACTGTTGCGTTTATTTTTTTATGAACAATCCTTTTAAAGTGTCGCCTGCACGAAACAAGGTTAACGTAGCATTTAAAAGCTTTTTGGCTAGCTTATAAAGCAATTTTGTTTCTGTTTTAGCACGCAATTCCTCATCTTTACTAACACCGTTTGTGTTGCTTGAAGCTGTGTGGCCAATACTTTTTTGAAACCGGCTAAGTGAAATACCCGTGGTTTGAAATGAATCTATGCTGAAATTTTCAGAACGAAATAAATAGGAAAGCGTTTTTTGAGTATAATAACTCAGATGCTCAGGATATTCTATAACATTCCATTTACTTTTGAGAGTATACCTTGATACCGAATTAAAATTAGGCGTTGTAACATACACTGCTCCACCCTTTCGGAGAATTTTTGAAAAGTGTTGCAATTCCTCTTTCGGATTATTAATATGTTCAATTACCTCAAAGGAAGTAATCACATCAAAAAAATTAGGAGGATAATTGATTGCATCCAGTTTTCCTTGATGCATGTGTATTCCCTTTTCCTTACAGATTTTCAATGCTTGATCGGTGTATTCGGTACCATATACATTCCAATCTCTACGTTTGGCTGTTTCTAAAAAAAAACCATCACCACATCCAACGTCAATTAAATTATTGGTATTTCTGAATTTTTCAAGAGTATCTAAGAGCTCATTGTAGCGCTTTATAGTAATCGCCGAAATTGAATTGGTTCTTGGATAAGTTTCGTAATGTGCTATAAGTTCACTTTCGGTTGGAATTTTCTTTGTAAATACAAAAGTACAATTTGAACATTTGCATAGATGAGCTGCTTCATACCCGTTTAACGCAGGAATTGAATTGGAACCACAAACAGTACAGGAAGTAAATTCAGAAAGGGCCATAAATATGTATTGGCTTCTACACCAGCAGGTACAAAAAAACAAATTAATCCCCACATCCCAAACAACTATTTATTTCCAATTGATTTTCTTTTATTTGTAATTCAAAATAGAGACCTGTATTTGATGGCATATAACGTTCAAGTTTGTTTTTCACCGGCTTCTTTCTCACTGTTTAGGGACGATGAAGCAATTGTAGTAGTTATTGATGTGCTAAGAGCAACTTCAGCCATTTGTACTGCCTTTGAGAATGGAGTAAAAAAGATAATTCCGGTTTCCACATTAGATGAAGCTTTTGATTACAAAAAACAAGGCTTTTTGGTTGCTGCTGAACGCGATGGTTCTATTGTAGAAGGATTTCACTTGGGTAACTCCCCTTTCAGCTACATGGATGAAAACCTCAAAGACAAAACAATTGTTCTTACTACAACCAATGGTACCAAAGCCATAAATGCCGCCAAAAATGCACACAAAGTTGCCATCGGTTCATTTTTAAATTTAAATACCATAGCTGAGTGGCTTTGTGAACAGGAACGGAATGTTATATTGTTATGTGCCGGTTGGAAAGATAAATTTAACATGGAAGATAGTCTTTTCGCGGGCGCTTTGGCAGAACAATTATTAATTACCAAAAAATTCACCTCAGATTGCGATTCTGCCCGTGCATCCGTGCATTTGTGGAATTTTGCTTCCGAAGATTTATATCCCTTCTTACGAAATTCATCCCATCGCAATCGCTTAGGACGACTGAATCTCGATAAGGACATTCGTTACTGCCTTACGCCCAATCAAACCTTTTGCATTCCTGTTTTAGAAGAAGGAGTTCTTATTAAGTTAGAAAAAGATTTAGCCTAATTAACTCATGAAAACTAAAAACCATGTGCTAGTATTGTTGCTGTTGTTAGGGGTTTTTTCCACACATCAACTTTATTCATGGGGCTTTTTTGCGCACAAGCGTATTAATCGAATGGCTGTATTTACCCTTCCTCCCGAAATGTTTAGTTTCTATAAGAAACACATCGAATACATCACCGATCACGCGACCGACCCCGATAGTCGAAGAAATGTAGTAGCGGACGAAGCACCCAGACATTACATCGACTGTGATCATTACAGTACACATCCTTTTGATAGTATTCCTACCTATTGGAAAGCAGCAGTGGCGAAATACAGTGAAGATTCGCTTAAAGCCTATGGTATTGTTCCTTGGCATATTGAAGTCATGATGTATCGCCTAACAGATGCATTTAAGCAAGGTAACATCGATCGTATTTTAAAGTTATCTTCCGAAATAGGCCATTATATTGGCGACTCTCATGTGCCCTTGCATACTACTGAAAATTACAATGGACAATTAACCGGACAACGAGGAATACACGGCTTTTGGGAAAGTCGCATTCCGGAATTAAAAGCCGAAGGTTACGATTATTTTGTTGGACGTGCTGAGTATATTGAAAACCCTTTAAAAAAAGCCTGGGAAACAGTACAAGTGAGTTTTTCGGAAAAGGATTCTGTATTGTTATTCGAAGCCGAATTGAGCAAAAAAATACTTAGTGACAAGAAATATAGTTTCGAAAATCGTGGAACCACTACTGTTAAAGTTTACTCCGAAGAGTTTACAAGCGCCTACGATAAAATGCTTAATGGAATGGTTGAACGACGCATGATGGCAAGCATACTTACCGTTGGAAGTATGTGGTACACTGCTTGGGTAAATGCCGGACAACCCAATCTCGACCGACTTGATACTAAAGAAGTTTCAGATTCATTGCGAAAAGCGAATGAAGCTGAAGAGTATTTATGGAAACATGGTAAACCGCTTGAAACGGTAAAAGGACACACGGATTAATTAATGGTAAATTCTGTACTCATGAAACTAAAAAGAGCCTTATTAGCTGCGTTAGTGATGATTGCTAACACCGCATTTACACAACAATTTTGTACCCATACCGGTATCGATATTGCCAACGAATATCCCCGCGATTTAATTCAAACTTTTGACGGAGGTTATGCACTAACTGGAAAATCTGATTCAAATTTTACCAGTCGGGCTTTTCTTCAAAAATATACTGCACAAGGTGTTTTGAGCTGGACAAAAGTTATTCGCAACAACTTCTCATGCGATGCATATTCGCTTATACAAACTGCCGATAGTGGTCTATTAATGAGCGGTTATGTTAATAATGGATCAGCCGGAGGAAATTATGAAATACTACTTGTAAAATTCTCCGCTGCCGGTAATTTGCTCTTTAGTAAAAGAATTGGAAATACAGGCGCTTCAAGTGATGAATCGAGTTATGCTTCAGCATTGTGTCCCGATGGAAATCTCGTAATTGCTTGTCAAACGAATAAAAACACCAATTCTGCCATTGATATTCTTGTGATAAAAATCTCTCCTAGCGGAACCATTATTTGGGCAAAAGACTATATAGATGCATATTTCGCTGAAGTTCCAACAGCTATTAAATGCGATCCGGCAGGTAACATTATGGTAAGTGGCTATTTGATTCCTGCAATTACTAGTAATCCGATGTTTTATAACATGTTTTTAATAAAACTCAATCCAAGCGGAAAGGTAATTTGGGCACAAACTTTTGGTGGTAGTCAATTTGACCAGGCGAACTCATTAGCTGTGCTTAATAATTATGAAGGATATGCGATATGTGGTCGTACTTTATCTTATGGATCACCCATAGGCCAAGAACCTGCCTATATTTGTGTGCTTGATACTTCGGGTGCAATAAAATGGTCGAGAACATTTGGATTAACTACCTTTAATTTGTTTGAATTTAACGACCTGGCAATTACTGCTAACAACGAAGTAATTGCATGTGGATTGATCCAAAACATAAATGGTATCGATCTTTCAATGGTGGTGAAATATTCTGCAACAGGAACTAAACTATGGGAGGTTACTTACAATGACTTCCAACCTTACTTATCTCGATTTACCAATATTGTTCATTTAGGAAATGGACCTGCTGAATTTGTTGTTTGTGGTAAAACCAATCAATTTAATTTTTCCGACAACGTTTCCTTTTCTTCCATGGACATGTATGGTTACAATTGCTGCTTCTTGGATACAATTACCGGTTTTGTTGAAGATAGTGGCTTTGTTTCAACTCCTTGGAATTTAACGGATAGTTCTACAACTTCAATTGCCGACAATGGAAGTATAGGCCAAATTCACAATGCCGGCATTACT
>DGQS01000144.1 GCA_002389785.1 Bacteroidetes bacterium UBA4408 | reverse complement strand
CTCATAATATAGAGTTGGCGAATAAAGCAGATAGAAAATTAACCATGAAGGATGGGCTTATTGTTGGGGAATGAATTGTGGACAAGTGAATTTTAATTATGCTTTAATACTATTCTGTTTGTGCATTATGAAATTAGAGTGAATCTCGAAAAATCTTTCTTAACTAAATTCGACAAAATCATAAGTTTATACAAGAAACAAAGCATAAGGCTGCATTTTATTCAGCCTGCACTTACAGAAATAAAAAAAATGCAACAACTAATACATTCATACTATGAAACTACTTAAAGAAATGTGTGCCATTCATGCTCCTTCAGGCAATGAAGTTGCCATGACTGAATTTTTAATTTCCCATATTAATAAGCACAAGAAAACTTGGAAGGTTCAACCCCAAATACTTCATGGTAAAGGATTTCAGGATTGCATTGTGCTGGTTTTTGGTAAACCACGAACAGCAGTTTTTGCGCACATCGATTCCATTGGTTTTACCGTACGATATGGAAAAGAGCTTATTAAAATTGGTGGTCCTAGAACCGAAAGCGGATGGAAGTTAGTTGGTGAGGACAGCAAAGGAAAAATTGAATGTACGCTAAAAGTAAGTGGCGATAAACTAAGTTATGCCTACAAAAGAGAGATAGACCGAGGCACCATGCTTACTTTTAAACCCGAATGGCGCGAGGATAAAAATTTTGTTCAGTGCTGCTACATGGACAATCGACTTGGAGTTTGGAATGCTTTACAACTGGCCGAAACACTTGAAAACGGGATCATAGCATTTTCGTGTTGGGAAGAAACCGGTGGTGGAAGTGTAGAATACCTTGCTAAATTGATTTATGAAAAATACAACGTAGCACAAGCAATTATTTCTGACATTACCTGGGTTACTCCCGGAGTGCCGCACGGAGCGGGTTGCGTTATTTCATTGCGCGATTCGGGTTTACCACGTCGCAGTTACGTAAATCGCATCATTGAGATTGCTAAAAAATCAAAATTAGAGTATCAGCTAGAAGTAGAAGGTACAGGTGGAAGTGACGGCAATGTTTTACAACGATCGGCTTATCCATTTGATTGGTGTTTTGTTGGTGCTCCTGAAGATTTTGTACATACACCTAATGAAAAAGTGCATAAAAAAGATATTCAATCCATGGTGAATCTATATAAGGCCTTAATGAAATCTTTATAATTCAAAGGTCTTATAAAAACTATTCTACCATTATTTTTTGAATGGAGCATTCATTCTGGTTGACTAGTTGTAAAAAATACATCCCTGATTGAAGTTCCTGTACATTTATTTTAGTGATGCTTGCATTACTGCGATTAGAAGCAACCATCGCATGATAAGAATTGAATAATTTCCATTCAAATTCACTTGTACTGTGCCATTCGATTATTACTTCATTGCTACAAATAGTAGGATACACCTTTATAACCTTGTTTTTAATAAGTTCTTGAAAGCCGATAGGATTTGCTATTTTCCAAGTTTGCTTTAATCGCGTATCCGTTGAATCAATTCCGCAGGTATAGTATAAAGTTGTAGCGTTGGTAAAACACATACCACCTTTTCGGCCTTGGGAAGGCAAGGAAATTTGCTGATGCCAGGTTGAATCTGCAAGACTATAATACCACAAATCGTTTGAATAATGT
This sequence comes from Bacteroidetes bacterium UBA4408, assembly GCA_002389785.1. Lineage (GTDB taxonomy): Bacteria > Bacteroidota > Bacteroidia > UBA4408 > UBA4408 > UBA4408. The sequence continues at coordinate 7,355 of DGQS01000144.1, read as the reverse complement.
TGTAATGAATCTATTCCACCAAACACCATTAAGTTATTACCCAAAGCTTGCATTGAACTATAAACTCTGCCTCTACCCGGAAAGTTTGAAAGTATTTTCCAAGCATCCAAAGTTGAATCATATTCATATAAAAGTGAATTATAAGTATCTGAACTATCCTTTCCAAAAAGCAAATAGCCTTTCCCATTGGCAGCAACAGCTGAAGCTCGCCAACTTGTTATAAGTGGAAAATTGTTTTTACTCGTCCAAGTATCATTGTCTAGGTCGTACATCCAAACTTCATTGGTAGAAGTTGTTCCATCTGATCCTCCAATAATATAGGCTTTGTTGCCAATTACAAAAGATGCTGAGCCAGAAAAACCATTTCCGGGGCGACTTGTTTTTTGTTGCCAGGTATTGCTTTGTTCTAAGTATTGCCAACAATCGGATAAAGCTCCAAAACCGGTTCCTCCACAAACATAACCATTACCATTATAACTAAAGGCTGTAGCATATTGACGTTCATTCCCCACAGGCATGGGTGCAATTGCAACCCATTGTTCACTAAGTGGTGCAAAACGATAAAAATCACAACTTAATGACCAACCTGTTTTTAAGCCACTGCCACAATACGTATAATTTCCAATTGTAAAACTAACGCCATCGTCGCGCTCGGTTCCTATAAAATCGGCAATTTGTTGCCATACTTGTGCATGTGACAAAAGCGTGAAAAAAATATTACCAAAAAACAAAAACAAAATGCGCTTCATACAATCAGTAAATTTATTAGATATATATTACATCAGCTATTTTTTTAGTTTTGCCTTAGATGAAAAAACTGATTTTACTTTTTTTAGTTCTACAATTCAATGTACCTCTATGGGCTCAGCAAATTCAATTTGGGCAAGCTGAAGATTCCTTGTTTACTTTGCAGCAAATGGTCAAGGAAGCTAGTGAGGATGCTGTAAAACTGCAACTCAACCGAACTTTTCAATCGGTTTTAAAACAAACCTTATTACTTCCAAATTCAATCAACTATCCTTTTGATTCATTAAAAAGCATTGCCATTCTTTCGCCTAAGGATAACTCATTTCGAATTTTTAACTGGGAACTCTCTCTAACGGACAATAGCATACTTTATTTTGGTATGATACAAACTTATAATAAAGTCAAACAAAAGTTTGAAATCACCGAACTTACCGATCAATCCTTAAGTTTAAAAAGGCCCGAAAACCAACAACTTGACGCAGCTAATTGGTATGGTGCGCATTATTACAAATTAATCGAAACCCAATTTCGTAAATCAATCTTTAGGAAAAACGCATCCAACAATAAAAAGTACTATACCTTGTTAGGTGCAAATTGGTCAAATTTATTGATTCGAAAAAAAATTATTGACGTGTTGGTTATTGGTAAAGATGGCAAAATAAAATTTGGCGAGAATGTATTTCTAACAAATAAAAACAGTAGCAGACGAGTTATTTTCTCCTATTCATCAGAAGTTAGTTGTTCACTTCGATACGATGAAAACAAAGGACTGATACTGGTTGATCACCTGGTACCGCGCGAAGCAAACTTAACAGGACAATATGAGTTTTATGGACCAGATATGAGTATTGATGCCTACGATTTTGTAAAAGGAAAATGGTTGTACAAAGCAGATGTTGATGCAAGAAATGAGAAGCGCTAATTTAGCTTAACGTATAAGCGTTATAGTTCCTTTATAATTGTGAACTTTCCCAAACACATCTGTAATTTTAGTTTCATACACATACACATCTTGAGGCAATACCGATCCAATATTCATCATTTTACCGTTCCAGCCTTCTTTAAAATTTGTAGAAATATACACTTGCTGTCCTAGTCGGTTAAAGATTCCAATTTCAAAATCCTGAATTCCTTCACCAAATATGCGGAAGGTTTCGTTATTTCCATCACCATTGGGAGTAAATGAATTGGGAGCATAAAATGAAAAATCCTTTTCAATTACTACCGGTTTCACAATAGTATCGCTACAATTATCAGAATTTATTGCGATGAGTTGTACTAAATAAACAGCTGTATCGGCCGGGTAAAAATACACAGGATTTGCTTCGGTACTGCCGGATGCATTGTAATCAAAATCCCATTGCCATTGGTCACCACCCAAAGATTGATTTTCAAAATGAATTTCTGAAGTAAAGGTGGTTGCCGGGTTGGGATTGTATTTAAAATCGGCCACAGGAACAGGATGCACAACAATTAAGTTCGATTTAATTTCTTCGTCTGAACAGGTAGTGGTTGAGGAAGCTTTTAACTTTACAGTATAAGTTCCGGCAGTTGTGTAACAATGCGTTGGATTGGTATCATTGGATGTTGTAAGATCGCCAAAATCCCAAATATAGCCGGTAATTGGTCCATTGAGGTTTACCGTTAGGTTAGTAAATTTAACACATAAAGGAGCACAACCAATTGTTATGTCCGGACTAAAATCAGTGGTTGGAATGGATTTTACCAACACCGATTTAGCTGTGGTATCCTTACAATTATGATCGCTTGTTACTGTTAGGAGCACTAAATAAGGCCCCGGATTTAAATAGGAATGTGAAGGATTAAGCAGATTTGAACTTCCGGATAAATCGCCGAAATCCCAATTATACGTCATAGTTCCCGACAATAAGGTTGAAGTATTCGTCAACTGATTTGCTTGCTGTTCACAAAAATCTGGGAGTGTAAAATTTGCAAGTGGATTGGGGAATATTTCTACGGATTTAGAAACAGTATCCTTGCATCCGTGATTGGTTTCGATAATAAACTGAACGGTGTAAGTTGCCGGTGCTGAAAAAGTAAAGCTTGGATTAGTTGAAGTACTGAAAATACCTCCACCCGGGTAAGACCAACTACGCGATATCAATGTATCGTTTGAATTACTTTCGGTAAATACCGAGGCAGTTCCTAAACAATCATCAAGCACGGTAAAGTTAGCAAGGGGTTTGGGATAAACAGTTACTAACTTTTGAATGGTATCGGAATAACCATAATTGGTAATGCAAATTAAGGTGACAGTAAATGTCCCCGGATTTGAGTAATTATTACTAGGATTGGCAAGTGTTGAATTGGTACCGGGAAACTCACCAAAATTCCATTTATAACTTGTAATATTTGAACTAATGTTACATGGAGCAACAGTACTTAAATTCGTAAAGTTAACCGGGAATCCTGAACAAACATTGATACTTGAAAAATCGGCAACCGGTGGTTCACCAACATTTACTATTTGAGTATTGGTAGCTATACAACCAGAATCGGAAGTAGCAGTAAGCGTAACATTGTAGGTATTACAGCCGGTATACACGTGGCTCGTGTTGGTCGTAGTCGAAAAGGTTGCATCTCCAAAATTCCATGAATAAGAGGCAATGTTACCGGAACTAATCGTGGATGAATTGGTATAAGTTACAGTTTGTCCTACTAAAGCAGGCAACAATGGTAACACACTAAAATTCACAGCCGGTAATGGATGTACAAAAACAGTTTTTGAAATTGAATCGCGGCAGCCATTTACATCTACCGTTAAGGTGACTGAATATCCTTGTGCATTACCGTAAAGATGTGTGGGTGCTTGTAAAGTTGAACCACTTGCAGGTAGCGTACCAAAATCCCACTTCCAAACCGGAGCAATAGGACCAGCTGTGATTGAATTATTAATAAAACTCACTTGTTGATTTAAACACACATTAGCTGCCGAAAACAAAGCAGTAGGTCGAGCTGTAAATTCGACTTTTACCGTATCGTTTGCATTCGCCGAACAACGTTTATCCGAGAAGTTAGTAATCACAAAATTCCCAGCAGCGTAAGTATAGTAAGTAAATGGGAATGGACCGTTGTAATTCACAATAGAAGTATCTGTATTGGTTAATAAGTTACGAATCTTAAATCGCCAAGGACCAACTCCGGTGCAATTTATTAAAATGGTATCTTTTTGACCGGTACAAATTTTACCTCCACCGTTCATTGAAATTGTTGGCAATGCCCAAATTTTAACGGTAGCATTTCCACTTCCTGCTTTCGTGCAAAATGAATCTGCCACTTGTGTTACGGTGTAATTCCATGTTCCAACCGAACTTACCGGAATAAAAACAGGAGAGGTATAGCGTTTAATGGTAGCAAGTGCTCCTGCACCAGTACTGTCGTAAGTTATGTACCAAGGAGCATTTCCGGTTAAGGCAATGCGTACATTTTTGGTGGTACCGAAACACGCACTATCGGTTCCACTAACCGTTGCTGTAGGTAAGGCATGTATTGTAAAATCAGCGCTTCCACTCCCTATTCCAACACAACCATTTTTGTCGGTAATAGTGGTGGCATTTTGAAATTCATAGTGGTAAACGCCTACCCCGGTTACCTTTGTAATATTTGGGTTATTGCTTGAATTAAACAGCAACGATGAACCCTGCCAGATAAAGTATTTCCATGGGCCAGTTCCGGTAAATGAATACATTACTTTAGCTGTATCTCCAAAACAATAGTGCGGTTGTGCTACAGAAACAATACCAGTTGGTGTTGGATGAATTGCAATTCGGGCAGTACCGCTTCCTGAACTTGTACAATTGTTTCCATCGGTAATTGAACTTACTTTATAATGCCAAATACCTACAGCTGTAACAGGAATAGTAAAACTTGAATTCAGCCAACCTGTTACTGTGCGCGATTTTCCGGGCAAACTATCATACGTAAAATCGTAGGGTGCAGTGCCGGTAAAATTAATTGTTACATAAGCAGTTGTTCCAAAACAAAGTGAATCTCCTCCAATAACAGTTGCTGTGGGTGCAGGATGGATTGTTACCTGAACACCGGCAGGACTGCTGTTTGTGCAATGATTTGCATCTTCCACTGACAACACATTGAAACCAAAGTTAGAAACACTTGAATAATTTAAAATCAAGGTATTTGCGACTTGGTTGTTCAAAGTTATATTACTAGGGCTATTGTCTTGATACACTAAACTCCAGGGTGAAGTTCCGGTTAAGGTTATGGTAACCGGTACATTGGTTCCCGCACAGGCTGTGCCACCACCTGTTACTATTGCAGTAGGTAAAGTATTCACAACAATGGTAACAGCGCCCGATATGGTTCCTATGCATCCGGTGGTTTCATCTTTTACCTGAACTAAATTGTAGGAACCTGCCAAAGCTGAACTAAACACGTAAGGTGAAGTAGAAAAGGTAACGGTTGTATCGGCACCAACCGGGCGGTGGTATTTAACCGACCAAGGACCAGTACCGCTAACCGCTATTTGGAAAGTGGCAGAGTTTCCGGCACAAATATTATCGTTACTTAAAAGACTTAAAGTTGCATGTGGTATAGCAAGAGCCACAACAGTAACTGTATCAGAAATTGTAGTTGTACAACCAAAAGCATCGGTAATTAAGTTAGCATAATAAGTTCCTGCACCAATGGCATTAATTATTTTGGGAGTTGAAGTGATCGGGAGATTTACATTACTTGTGCCGTCAAACCAATTCATGTTGGTGGGTAAAGCCACGGTTGGTGTAGGAGTAAAAGCAAAATTCAAACTCGTTGTATTGCCGGCACAAATGGTATCGTTAGGCGTAGTCAATATAACTGTGGGTGTATTGTGTTTAACTACAGTAGCATTCCCACTTAGTGTGGCAGGACAAAAAGCATCACGCGCACTCACCATATTTAAATTAACACTGTTTTGAGTGTAGAAACTATAAGTATTGCCCAGTGCTAAAATCGCTGATGGACCTGATCCGGTGTATTGATATTGAAACGGTCCGGTACCGGTGAATACAATATTAATTTGTGATGAATCGCCTTGACAAATAGATGCTTGCGAAGCACTTATGGTTGCTGTTGGTTGAGTTTGAATTTGCACCTGAGCCGAACCGGAAGTTGAACCTGCACAATTCACATCATTAATTGATTGCATGGTAAATACACCAGCGGTGGTAGTTGTAAATGTATAGGTTGTGCCGGGTCCTGCAAAATTTACAACCGGTTGCAATACACCGCCTTTGTTGTATTTAATTACCCATGGACCGGTACCGGTTAATTTTATTCGAATGGTAGCAGTTCCTCCCGGGCAAATAGTTGTGTCGCCTTCGATGGTTGCTGTTGCCGGGCAATTACAAGCAAAATTACCCGCAACATTTTCGGTATGCACACATACATTATCACCTACAGTTAAGTTATATGAACCAGGTACAACTATTGGATTACTTATAAAACGACGATTATTGGGAGGACAAGGAGCTGTAGGACATGAGATTGCTCCGGAACCAGGAGGAGTTACAGCTAAAGTTGTTGGGTCGCCTCCGCTAATATCAAATTGCAAAACATAGGATGTTTGCGCTGCATTGCAGGTGCGAAGTATATTAGAAACTCCAATTTGAGGAACCAAGTTTACGGTTGCTGAACCCGAAAATGTTCCTGAACATCCTGTAGAATCAATAACTGAACAAAAAGTATGTATTCCAGCAGTTTTTGTTAGATAAATAAGTGGATTTGAAAAAGTAGTAAGCGTTGAATCCGGAACTCCATTTACACAATGCTGCACAGTCCATGGAGCGATACCGGTAAAGTTCACAGTTACACCAAAAGTACTTGAACCATCATCGCATAACTTTTGAACTGTGGTGGTTGTGGTTGCTGTTGGTTTTGGGAAAATGGTGACTTCTACTGTATCGGTAATTGAACAACTTCCGGGAGGAGCTGTGCATACTACTTTGTATTTTTGTTTTTTAGCACCTGGTCCGTTCCAAACTATATTCAGTGTAGGAGAAGTTGTATTTGCACCGGATGTAATTCCACTAACTCCTGAAACCGGCGACCAAGCATAAGTATATCCGGCAACCGTACTTACTGAAAGAGTGCCATTTACACCCGAACAAATAGAAACATCAGGTCCGGCAAATGGTCGTGGATTAACATTTACTGTGGTTTGACTAGAATTGGAGCATCCCAATAAATCAGTTGCGGTAAGCGTATATACTGTAGTAACCGGTGGATTTACCATGGGACTCAAAGTAGCGGCTGAATGTAAGATACTTGAACTAGGTGACCAAGAATGGGAAGAAATGGTGTCAACAACGTTAAAGGTGATACTCCAATCGAGCAATTGACCAATGTCGGAAGCACGAGTATCTTTTACTAGTAATTGCCAATTACCATTTATAATTCCGTTTAATCCAGCAAATGCCTGTTGAGGTAAAAAAGTTCCGCGAAATGAAGGTGGTGCACCAATAATTGTTTGCGTGGCGGTTGGAGAAAAACAAGTATTGAAATAATTATCTTCGTCACCCCCTTGTCCAGAAGCCAGTGTAATTAAGCTTCCGCTTGGTGATTGCAATTGAATTAACAAATCAAAATCCCAA
>DGQS01000019.1 GCA_002389785.1 Bacteroidetes bacterium UBA4408 | reverse complement strand
TGTTCGTCTGCCTGCAGCCCGATCACGAGGCCAAGGCCGACACGGCTTAAATACCAACTGGGCGATAAGGTTTTAGTAAAGATTAAGCGAGCCGATTTAGTTAAAAAGCAGTTGGATTTTGAACTTATAAAAAAGATTGATCAGGTTCATTTAAAAGGACAATAAGCCGTTTCTTCATGGGTGTAGTTTTTATGAAACAGGTACTCCACCTGGATGCTTCTTAAGCAATTGTTTTAATTGTTGATTCACGAGTCTTTCTTTTTTAGAGTCTTGAAGAGCCACATAGCAGTTGGCTATGAGCTTTTTCGCCTCTATTTGCAATTCAAATGATTGGTCGCTTAGCAATGAAAGCTTTTCTAAACAGGCATTAAAATTTGATTGAGCAAAAAGCAATTTGGCGGTGTTCAGCAGAAATACATCTTCTTTGAGAGTTTTTTCATTAATTGCTTTACTCTCGTTTATAAAGGCCAATACCCATTCATACTCAAACAGACGCAACCCCAAATCAACTATTTTTTTCTGATAAGAATAGCTTAAGATTTCGTTGTCAATAAAGGCCTCGTTTGTTAGTCCTGTCAAATAAATTTCGAACAGGTCGCGTTCAAAAATAGAAGCACCTTCTGCGATTCTTTGTTCACAAAACAGAATTGTCAAGGCAAGCAACTCTTTTAGTTCCTCGCGCTCAATTTGCATAGCAAGGGTTAAAATTTTCTCTTTCAGCAACAAAAAAAATGGCCGCTGTTCCGGAAACTCAATTGCTCGGTAAGCGCAATAATAACAATCGAGTAGCGCTTGTTTCCCTAGTTCAAATTGCTCTACAAAACTAAGTACTTCGTGGATAAGGGCAGGCTTTGAGGCGTTATTTACTGAAGCAAAAGATAAAAAATAACAAGCTTTTTTAAGTTTACTTAGTGCAAAAAACACAGTTAAATCACTGTCACTTTGTTTCAAAAAATTTATACTAAGCGAGGTGTCATAAAAATTTGAGTGCTGTGCTTCATGAAAGATTTGCGAACGATTCAAAAAGTAAATGGTGCTTTTTTTTGAATGAGCAGGGGGTGTTTTTTCAATCAATAAAAAATCGTTTACAAAATGTTTTTGTAAACCATGTTTTCGGTAAGCACGCAGTAAGTTTATTTGCTGTTGATCTTCATTTTTTTGTTCCTCTATAAATCCCAAACATGTTTCACACACTTGTAGGAAATAAGAGCACACATGTCTTAAACGCAAATCATCAAATTTGCTTTTAGGAAATAGATGGTCATGTAATTTTTGCTTTGAAGTATTTTTTTCTGTAAACTCAGGTAAGGAAAGCAAATAGTTGCAAAGGGCAATAACTTCCTTGTGTTGATTGTATACCGGTGAATTCACAAAACGACTTAAAAGGGACTTCTCTTTTCGAGTTAACGCTTTAAGCAGTGAAACCAACTTTGAGTGTAGCATTCGTGGTTGTCGATGAAAGTAAAAACAGGGGTACTAATTTCCGACAAAACAACAAAAAAAATATAAGTAATTGTTGAATAACAATAGAAAAAAGTTAACAATTACAAGAAAAGTTTCCGACAAAAAAACTATTTTAGTATACCTTTTTGAACTAAGTACTCTGCAATTTGTACCGCATTCGTTGCAGCGCCCTTTCGCAAATTGTCTGAAACAATCCATAGGTTTAGTGTATTAGCTTGCGATTCATCGCGACGCAAGCGCCCTACAAATACTTCATCTCGATTGTGGGCATTTATGGGCATTGGATATAGCAGTTGTGAAATATCGTCTTGTACCTCCACCCCATTAAAATTCTTCAACAATGTTAGCACCTCCGGAAGCTCAAAATCAGTATGAAATTCTACGTTTACGCTTTCTGAATGACCCCCAATTACCGGAATTCGCACCGTAGTTGAGGTTATTTGAATACTGTTATCGCCCAAAATTTTTCGGGTTTCATTCACCATTTTCATTTCTTCTTTTGTGTACCCATTGTCAGTAAAAACATCAATCTGCGGTAGTACATTTAAATCAATTTTATAAGGATAGGCTTTTTCTCCCTCAACACCATTGCGCTCATTCATTAATTGTGCAACTGCTTTAACTCCAGTCCCCGTTACCGATTGATAAGTTGAAACAACGATACGCTTAATTTTATATTTCCAATGCAAAGGCGCTAAAGCCATTACCATTTGAATTGTCGAACAATTAGGATTTGCAATAATTTTATCAGAATGGCTTAGTTCGGAAGCATTGATTTCAGGAACAATTAATTTTTTTGTCGAATCCATTCGCCATGCACTCGAATTATCAATAACAGTAGTACCTACAGCAGCAAATTTTGGCGCCCACTCTAATGAGGTGCTGCCACCTGCAGAAAAAAGGGCCAGGTGCGGTTTGCGAGAAATGGCATTCTCCATTGAAACTACCTCGTATTCTTTACCTGAAAAACGAACGTTAGTTCCTACACTTTTGGAAGAAGCAACGGGTATAAATTCGCTAATAGCAAAACCTCTTTCTTCAAGGATGTTCATCATCTTACTGCCTACCAAGCCCGTGGCACCTACAACTGCAACTTTCATAGTGATTGTTTTTTTTAGTTGGAACTTTTATCTTTCGCAAAAATACTATATTTACACATCAAGCAAATGAAGGAATGACTCGTATTTTTATTTTACTTTTCTCACTTTTACCATTTATTCTAAAGGCCCAGGTTCACGACAATTTTAACGATGGTGACTTTTCTGCCAATCCCGTATGGTCAGGTGATGCTGCTGAATTTACGGTGAATACAACTCAGCAGTTACAACTTAACAGCACCGGAAACAACAGTTCTTTTTTATCCACCAGTCTAGCTTTACCCTTAGTAAATACCGTTGAATGGAAAATGTACGTGAAACAAACGTTTGCAGGTTCGGCGAGTAACTTTGGAAGGGTTTATTTGTTTTCAGATCAAGCCAACCTTGAAGGACCGCTAAATGGATACTACTTGCAATTTGGCGAGGCTTTGAGTAACGACGCTATTGAATTGTTTAAGCAAAGCGGAACTGTGAGCACTTCGGTTGCAAGGGGTATCAATGCTCAAATTGCGGCATCTTTTGCTGTTGGAGTTAAAGTAACACGCGACCCAAGTGGGCTTTGGACACTTTATGTGGATGCAAACGGCGGTACCAATTACACGCAAGAAGCAAGTGGAACAGAAGCCGGTTTTACTAACGCTGCATTTTTTGGAGTGGCAACAACTTACACTTCGAGTAATGCAAATAAGTTTTTTTACGATGATTTTAGTGTTGATTCTCTTCAAATAGATCTTACACCTCCGGAGCTTAGTTCCCTCAATGTGCTATCGTCAACGCAACTTGATGTTACTTTTACAGAAGCGGTTGACAGCGCATCTGCCGAAACTATAACCCATTACTTTGTGAACAACACAATTGGATTTGCTGCAAGTGCTTTGCGCGATGCTACAAATTCAAGTTTGGTGCACTTAACCTTTTCAACGCCATTTGTTTCAGGAGTAACCGATACGTTGATTGTTGATAGCATTCTCGATTTAAATGCAAATTTATTGCTTGCCGATACGCTTCCCTTTACTTACGTTGCTCCATTTGTTCCGGGCTTCAAAGACATACAAATCAACGAAATTATGGCCGACCCTACACCGGTTGTAGGATTGCCCAATGCCGAATTTCTTGAATTTTATAACGCAAGCAACAATGCTATAAACATTGGTAGTTGGAGTATTGCCGACAATTTGGCTGCAACGCCAGCCAACCTTCCCGGTGTACTGTTACAACCCGATTCGTTTATTGTCATTTGTGCTTCATCTAGCCTTCCCTTGTTTTCGGCGTTTAGTAATGTGTATGGTATTTCATCTTTCCCAAGCTTGGTGAACACCGGGAATACTATTTTTTTAAAAAGTAACACAGGTACCCTAATCGATACAGTTCATTATTTAGACAGTTGGTATCAGGATATAAACAAAGCGCAAGGAGGTTGGACATTGGAACTAATTAATCCTGATGCTCCTTTGAGTTGTGCTCCGGCCGGTAACTGGATAGCATCAGTTAATGCTGCAGGTGGTACGCCCGGAATACAAAATTCAGTGTATAGCAATGCTCCGGATATTACAGCGCCCGGCATTTCAGGTATACAAGTGATAGATGCTTTTCACATTAATGTGTGTTTTACTGAAGCCATAGACGCAACCACACTAAGCAATAATCAAAACTATTCTATCAACAATGGTGTTGGTAATCCATCCAGCCTCTCGCCTTACAATTCATTCACTTGCATAAGCCTTACCCTGCCTACAGCGCTCGTCTCTCAACTAACAAACACGCTAACAATAAGCAATTTAGCCGACTGCTCAGGAAATATTATTTTCCCCAATACCGCAACTTTCACCTACTTTGCACCTGTGGTTGCCGCTCCCAAAGATATTGTCATTAACGAAATTTATGCAAGCCCTAGCATTTCATCCACCTTACCCAATGCCGAATACCTTGAATTGTATAACCGAAGCGGTAATCCTATCGACTTAAACAATTGGAGCATCCGTGACGATATTACCATCACAACGCCAAACATTGGAAATTATATTTTAAAACCCGACTCTTTTGTTGTACTATGCAGTACCGGCAATGTAGCATTGTTTAGCGCTTTTAACAATGTACTTGGGGTTAGCTCATTTCCCTCTTTAAACAACACCGGTGATCAAATTTATTTGCGTAGCAATTTTTCAACCATCATTGATTCAGTGCCCTACACGGATGCTTGGTATCGCGATGCGCAAAAGGCCGTTGGGGGTTGGAGCCTCGAACTTATTAACCCTGAACTTCCAATTAGCTGTGCTCCTTCATTTAACTGGATTGCATCAAACTCAGTGAGTGGAGGAACCCCGGGCTCTCAAAACTCAGTGTATTCCACCGCTCCGGATTTAACATCGCCTAGCATTATTAGCACATATGCACTCGATTCCTTGCATGTAACGCTCTGTTTTAGTGAAGCAGTGGATGCCGGTCAAATAGCTATTGCAAACAATTACGTTATAAGTGGGTCAATAGGAAATCCAATTGCAGTGCTTCCAAGTGCAGATTATTTATGCGTAACTCTGCAACTGTCAAACAACTTGCAATCTCAACAAAGCTATACCGTTACCACCTCAAATTTAGGCGATTGTTCAGGTAATTTATTAAATCCCAATACCGCTGTTTTTGTGTATTACACGCCTGTTGTTGCAAAACGAAAGGAAGTTGTAATTAACGAAATTTATTCAAGCCCAACAGCAACATCCGGATTGCCCAATACCGAGTACATTGAATTGTATAATAGAAGTAACACGCCGATAAACCTTGGTGATTGGAGTATCCGCGACGATGTTGCCAACACCACCGCCAACATTCCCAACTTTATATTATTTCCTGACTCAGAGTTGGTAATTTGTGCGATTGCATCGAAAGCTCTTTTCCCTGCCAATTTACAAGTATTGGGTATAAGTTCATTCCCTTCCTTGAACAATACCGGAGATCACCTTTTTCTTAG
>DGQS01000078.1 GCA_002389785.1 Bacteroidetes bacterium UBA4408 | reverse complement strand
TGGTATCAACTCTACTTTGGCATTGAAAACAACGGGCGAATTAAAATCATGGGGAAATAATCTAAGCGGAACATTGGGAAATGGAACATTAACCAGCAGTTCGCTGCCGGTTAACGTTTTTTGCTTGGCAGTATCCATCGATGAAATTCAAAACGATTTTAGTATTTATCCTAATCCGGTGAACGATTATATACAAATTGAAAACAGCAAAAATGTTAAAATTGATCGGATTTGTGTGATCGATTATATGGGCAAAACTATAGTCGAAGAACATACTGAATTTGATGGTTTCACCTGCTCAAATCTGAAAAGTGGCATCTATTATATGCTGATTTATACAGGTGCTGAAATACATTCCTATAAATTTTTGAAAAATTAAACAAGTTTTTCAAGCTGTATTCTATTGGAATTTTTTGCCGAATAAGTGCCATTGGTGCGGCATCAGCCAAAACAAAATTTGGCAAGAAAATAATTTAGTTGTGAATTTGTTTTTCAGATTAAAAAAGCTTTCAAAAAAAATGAATTCTTGTCCAAATTTAAAAATCCATTCGTCATAACCTTAAACTTAAAATAATGAACTACGCAATTAAACACTTGTTCCACATTCATGTTCCAAAAACTAAAGTATTCGAAGCAATTACAACCATTAGTGGTTTACGCAACTGGTGGACCGTTGAAACATCGGGCGAGGCGGCTTTAGGAGGAATTATTCAATTTCGATTTTCTACCAATGGCGGACCTGATATGAAAGTGAAAGAAATGAACATGCATGAAAAACTTGTTTGGGAATGTTTGGAGAGTAACCATGGATGGAAAGGAAACCTACTTACTTTTTTATTAGATGAAAATGAGGGTAAAACTCGAGTTCGCTTTTCGCACGAAGGATGGAATGAGCAAGATGATTTTTATGCCATTTGCAGTTTTGCTTGGGCTCGATACATGGAAAGTTTGCGGCAATATTGTCAAACTGGTAATGGAGAAGCATTTGGCAGTGCGGGTTATAGAAACTAAAAAAATAATTTTAAAAGTTTGTCCAAATTTTAAAAATCCGTTCGTCATTGTACTATAAACTCTAAAAAATAAAAATGAAAAAATCCATTTATCCTGCTGAAATCATATTACTTATGAACAGTCGTTTATTTATCGCAGCTATAGAAGGTGTAAGCGATGAACAAGCAAATCAAAGAATAAGCGATCACAACAATCCATTAATTTGGTTGGCTACTCATACTACTTGGGCACGTTTTAATATTTGCGCTATGTTAGGGAAACCCGCTAAAAATCCGTACGAGGGAAAATTTGAAAATTTTAAAGCCTTTGATCCAAAAGACAACTATCCTACTTTGGCCGAAGTGAAAGTAGAATGGAACAAAGCTTCAGAATTATTAAAAGAAGCGTTAAACACAGTAACGGAAGAACATTTAGCAGCTGACAGCCCTTTAAAAAGCCCTATTGGCGATTTTACATTTGGCGGTACTGTGGCCTTTTTGGCACAACACGAAAGCTATGATATTGGACAAATGGCTTTCTTAAAAAAGTACCATACAAAAGTAGCAATGAAGTACTAAGGCTGAATAATTTTAGAACAAACGTTTCAAGTATTCATTATAATAAAGTATTGACATGACTTCAAAAGAAAATTCACTCAATTGGTTTGAAATCTCTGTGAAAGATATCAAACGAGCCAAAAAGTTTTACGAAACTATTTTTGGAATTAAAATGCCCGAAATGGAAATGATGGGTATGCAAATGGCTTTTTTTCCATCCGAACCAAAAAGCGGTAAAGCCAATGGCGGACTGTGCCAAAGTAAAATGCATAAGCCCAGTAAATCGGGTGCAAAAATTTATTTAAATGCGAACCCTGATTTAAAGACTGTACTGGCAAAAGTTACCAAAGCCGGTGGAGAAATTAAAATGCCCAAAACCAGTTTAGGTCCTAATGGGTTTATGGCCTTTTTTACTGATACAGAAGGCAATTCTATTGGACTACATTCAAACAAATAATAATAAAAAATTTATGGCAGAATACTTATTAATATTTAGAGGTGGCGATGCACAAACAGCTCAACAATCGCCTGAAAATTGGCAGGCACACATGCAAAAATGGATGCAGTGGATGGGCAATTTAAAAGAGCAAGGTAAATTAATTGGGGCACAACCTTTGGCCAATAGTGGTAAAATGGTAAGCGGTACCAAAAAAGTCATAAGCGATGGCCCTTATATGGAAGGCAAAGAACTGGTAGGTGGTTATCTATTATGTCATGCTGCTTCTTATGAAGAAGCCGTTGAAATATCGATGGAATGCCCTATTTTAGAGCACGATGGCACAGTAGAAGTAAGAGAAATTAAAGCACTTGCAATGTAATTCCTCCTTGCCTGCCTGCTTGTAAAGTGCATTTCATTTTCAAAACTATTTTCAACAGGTAATTAATTTTAGTAGGATTAAAGCAGAATTAAAATTTATGCTTGTTTTTGAGTAGCTTAGCTATTCGATTTTTTGAACTTGGAAAAACCAGCCAGCATCAATCAACTCACCGACCATCTTTTCCGGCATGAATCGGGAAAGATGGTTTCTGTTTTAACAAAAATATTTGGTCCCGAAAATTTGGAAACTGCCGAAGATGTAGTGCAACAAACTTTTATGGATGCTATTCAACTATGGAAATTTAAAGGAGTTCCTGAAAATCCATCTGCCTGGTTATTCAAAGTGGCAAAAAACAAAGCCATTGATGTAGTGCGAAAAAATAAGTATTCACGCAATTATGATTTTAACGATAGCGAGCGCATATTACTCACTTCGGAGTATACCTTAACAAGTACAATGGATAAATTATGGAACGAAGATTTGGTGCAGGATGATATGTTGCGCATGATGTTTGCCTGCTGTCATGCAGAAATTTCGACCGAAAATCAAATAACCCTTATACTTAAAACACTGTGCGGATTTAGTACCGCTGAAATTGCAAAAACTTTTCTTACTTCCGAAGATACCGTTTCTAAAAGGTTGTACCGAACGAAAGAGTTTTTTCGTGAACAAAAAATAAAATTCGTTATTCCGTCAAACGAAGAATTGCACAATAGAACTGAAGCGGTTTTAAATTCAATTTACTTATTGTTTAACGAAGGATATAGTTCGACTCATTCAAACGAACTTATTAGAAAAGACTTGATTGACGAAGCCATGTTGCTTTGTAAATTGCTACTCGAAAATAAAAGCACCCAATTGCCAGAATGTTATGCCTTAATGGCTTTGATGTGTTTTCATGCAGCACGCAGCGATAGTAGAATTTCTGCAACAGGAGAAATAATTCTATTGCCTATGCAAGATCGCAGCACCTGGAATTTTGAACTGATAGCAAGCGGCAATGAGTATATGAACCAAGCTGCTTTTGGGGATGCCATTACTTCCTACCATTTAGAGGCTGCAATAGCATACGAGCATTGCATTGCTCCCAATTTTGCAAAAACAAATTGGCTTAGAATTTTAGATTTATACCATTGGCTTTGCAAAATTGCACCTTCTCCGGTGGCTGAGTTGAATAAGGTAGTGGCACTGCTTCAAGTGGAAGGAGCATTAGCTGCAAAGCAACATTTGACAATGCTTGGAGAGGATAAAAAATTACACAACTTTTATCTGTATCATAGTCTATTGGGCGAAATTAATGCGCAATTATTGAATACGGTTGAAGCAAAACAAAACTTTGAAACTGCAATGAAGCTTAGTCAATCGGTTCCCGAGAGAAAGATGCTGCAGGATAAAATTCATGCTTTGTTAAATTAGGCGATTGGAGTCTTTAGTTGAAGTTGAATTCTCATTTGATCATTCTTGTTTTTTGCTAGATCATAAAGAAACCTGCTGCCTGTCATTGCTCAAAATAAGGTTTCGGCAAGCAGGAAAATCAAGGCTGGCAGTAAATTCAAAAAAACTCAAATTTTCTTTTCAACAAAATATCCCATCCTACTTTATCTACTCGCTTTTGCTTTATATTTGCCCTCAGTAATTGTAAAAATTAATGGACCAGTTTATCGTATCGGCTCGTAAGTATCGCCCGGCTACCTTTCATACGGTGGTTGGGCAAATGCATATTACCAATACCCTACAAAATGCCATTAAAAACAAGCACTTGGCACAGGCATTTTTATTTTGCGGTCCGCGTGGTGTTGGTAAAACTACCTGTGCCCGAATTCTTGCCAAAACCATCAACTGTTTTAACTTAACCGAGCAAGTTGAAGCTTGCGATACTTGCGAAAGTTGTGTATCGTTTAACAATGGGCAATCGATGAATGTGCACGAACTCGATGCTGCATCAAATAACTCGGTTGACGATATACGAAATTTGGTAGATCAGGTGCGTTTTGCACCACAACTCGGACAGTTTAAGATATACATTATTGACGAGGTGCACATGTTGAGTAACCAGGCCTTTAATGCATTTTTGAAGACCTTGGAAGAGCCGCCTGCACACGCTATATTTATTTTAGCAACTACTGAAAAGCACAAAATTATTCCAACTATTTTATCGCGTTGTCAGATATTTGATTTTAACCGTATTCAAATTGAAGACATCGCTAATCACCTAGCCTTTATTGCCAAAAGCGAAAACATTACTGCCGAAACGGATGGTTTGCACATCATTGCTCAAAAGGCAGATGGTGCCTTGCGTGATGCCTTAAGTATGTTTGATCAAATTGTAAGTTTCGCCGGCAATAGCATCACTTACAAAGCAGTAATCGACAACCTGAATATTTTAGATTACGATTACTATTTTAAAATGACCGATTTTATTTTGGCCGAGAATATTTCCGAAAGTTTGCTCTTGTATAATGAAGTGCTTAACAATGGTTTTGATGGCCATAATTTTATAAATGGACTTGCCGAACATTACCGCAATTTGCTGGTAAGCAAGGATAGCGCCACATTGCAATTGTTGGAGGTTGGTACTACCATTCGCGAAAAATACAAAGAACAAACTCAAAAATGTTCGCTCGTGTTTTTAATAAATGGGCTCAACACTTTAAACAATGCCGACTACAAGTACAAAGCCAGCAAAAATCAGCGCTTGCTGGTCGAGCTGAGTTTAATGCAATTATGTAGTCAACAATTACTGAAAAACAGCCCCGAGGCTGAAAAAAAAAATGATGGTATAGAGCAAAAGGCTGCGGTTACAACTCCTGCAAATAACGCTCCTTCTGTAGCTCCAACTACTCCCATTGCTCCCAATACCACTGACAATGCTTCAGTTAAAACTGAAAACATAAACACCAAGCCAATACCTGAAGCGCTTCCTGCGAAAGAACTAAAGCCAAAGCTTTCTCCTGCTATTCCTAGTTTTTCTATTTCAAAATTTACCCAAGGTAACAAGCAAGCTACTGCTACAGAACTTACCGAGCAAAGCAGCGTTGAAAAAATTGATCCCAACAAAAAATTGTTT
>DGQS01000210.1 GCA_002389785.1 Bacteroidetes bacterium UBA4408 | reverse complement strand
ATGGAAAAATAAATTATATCAAAGCTTGTTTGATTGGTTTAACTTCAAACCTAAAAGCAAGCCTAAAAAATAATAATAGCTATTCCAGCCAAATATATATGTTCAGAAAATCAAATTAAGGTGCTAATCAAAACCACCCCCCTCAAAAAGGGTCAATTCGTTTGAAATTGCGCATTTTTTTGCTCATTGAGGCTGAGCTTCCTTTTTTCTCCAATCAATCAACCTCGCTGATGTTTTCCCCCCGTAGCTATACATCAACAATAATGCGGTATTCAACAATGGATGTTTACTCAATCATCTTTTGTATGAATGCAGTTCCGCATACTTCAAACCAGCCAACAGGTTTGTGCTCTGTCTTGGTAGTATTGGGATTAATATTGCGAATGTTTGTTATGATATTGTAAGGGGGTGTAGCAAATAATCCTCCATTTATCATTTGACTTTGAGCCTGGTTTAAAAAATTATATGTGTTTTCATTAATTCCATATAATTCTACTTTCACTAATTCTCCAGGTTCAAACGGCTTTTCAAAATCATTTATACCTTGTCGGTAAGGAACTATAAAAATAAAGCCATCGCCATTCCCAAAAGCAGCCTCTTGTGCAGTTAGTATAGCCGATGGTTTATTGTTAAAAGTTCCATTTCTATAAGTTCGAATCCAGTAAAAATCCTGTCGACCGAAATTGTCTCTAGCCCAAAATTCAGCTCTAATAACCGAATCTGTCCCAAAACCACTAATCTCTTTATATTGAGTTAATGAATCCATAACAACCGAAGGCTGCATGGTTGTTTCAGAAACATAATGCTCTCCCTCGAACAATATGTCGAGAGCATAAGAATGACCCACTCTTGCTATTGTGTCACCCACTGCTGGAGTCCAAATATAATTTCCTGTTGAAGCATCTTCTACAAACAAAAACTCATGTCCTAAATCGTCAAACACTTTTACGGTAGCACCGGTAGCTGCAGGAGAGGTGCTATTAACAAAATAATCGGCAGTTTTAGTAAGCACAATAACTTGACTTCCCGGCTTGTCTGTTATCCAAGCATCTACTGTAAGCTGTGATGTTCCGCTATCTAATTTTATATCAATTTTTTCTTCGCAGGCTACCAAAAAAAACAGAGCCGGCATAAAAATCATAAAGCCCTTACTAAGGCTTAACAAATAGTTTTTTACTAAGATTAACTTTTTCATCTTATTCTTAAAATTTAAAGTTGTAAGAAATGGAAGGAATTGGCCTTGCAATGATGCTGTACTGAATCGCTTCAGTAGAATTGGTCCCGCTATCGCTTTGTTGAAAATACACACTAAAGGCATTGTGTCGACCATACACATTATACACCGAAAATACCCAAAAACTTTCATAACGCTTGCGAACTTTTCCTTGACGTGTTACCGACAGGTCTAAGCGGTGATATGCCGGAATTCGATAATTATTGCGTTTTTCATCAGCATTCGTCGGAATAATATATCCTTGCACAACAATGCGATTGGTTGGAAAGGTTGAAGGTGTTCCTGTGGCAAATGCAAAAGTTGCAGACATGTCCCATTTCTTATTAAACTGGTAAAAGCCCACTAAATTTAGATTATGAAGTTTGTCGAATCGGTTCGGATACCAGTCGCCTTTATTGATACCTTCCACTTTTCGTTCTGTTCTGGCTAAGGTATAACTAAGCCAGCCCGTAAACTTTCCTTTATTCTTTTTCACAAAAAGTTCCAATCCATAGGCTCGTCCTTTGCCGTTGAGCAATTCGGCCTCTATGTATTCGTTTAATAAAAGGTTTGCATTGTCGATGTAATCAACTTGATTAATCATGTTCTTATAGTAAATTTCAACGGAGCTTTCGTAGTTGTTTGACTCACCAAAATTTTTAAAATAACCTGCTGCAACCTGGTCACAAATCTGCGGTTTAATGTTATTCGTTGTTGGTGTCCAAACATCCAGCGGTGTGCTTGCTGATGTGTTTGAAACAAGGTGCAAATACTGAGAAATGCGTGTATAACTTGCCTTAATACTGCTCGATTCTGTAAGATCAAACTTAATATTGAAACGTGGTTCTAAATTTCCATATTGTTTTATGACCTTTCCGCTTGCCACATTGATAGTATCATCAAGCGGTTTCGAAATATTAGGAACTGTGTCGCGATATGAATATACCTTTCCCGGTCCAACATATTGCCACATGGAGTAGCGTAACCCATATTGTGCAGTAATTCTTCCGCCAATTCGCTGTTCATTATCAAGGTAAACAGCGCTTTCAACTCCCCATTTATCTTTTAAACTTATATCACTGCTTTGGTCGCCACTGGTGAAGGTCGCTCTTCCC
This sequence comes from Bacteroidetes bacterium UBA4408, assembly GCA_002389785.1. Taxonomy (GTDB): domain Bacteria; phylum Bacteroidota; class Bacteroidia; order UBA4408; family UBA4408; genus UBA4408. The sequence continues at coordinate 21,814 of DGQS01000210.1, read as the reverse complement.
GGTCTAAAATCATAGAGGGTCGCTTGGCCTCCTATGTGGACCGTATTTTTAGTATTTGCGTAATAGGTGAATTCGGGCTTGATACTATAATTAATAATTTTAGATCGCCAGCTAAATTGATCTCCGTTGGGTTGTCCAAAAACTAATTCGTAGTCGTAATTACTGTAAAAAACGGTAGTGTTTAAAAATAGTTTTTGGTTAAAGAGGTGGTTCCAGCGAATAGTGGTGGTGGTGTTTCCCCAGTTAGATTTAAAACCGGAACTAAAAACATCACGACCCAAATAACCTGAAGCATATACTCTGTTTTTATCATTGATGATATAGTTAATTTTAGCTGTTAAATCATAAAAATAAAACTTCGATTTTTTTAAATCATCACGCAAAAATGGTTTAGCTAAAAAGTCAATGTATGAACGACGTCCTGCAACAATAAAGGAGCATTTGTCTTTTACAATTGGCGCCTCAATGGTTAGTCTGCTAAAAATTAATCCAATTCCACCATTCACTGCGAGCTTCTTGTTGTTTCCCTCATTTAATCGCACATCTAATATACTTGACAATCTTCCTCCGTACTGTGCAGGAATACCGCCTTTAATAAGTTTAACGTCCTTAACGGCATCGGGATTAAACACCGAAAAGAAACCAAACAAATGCGAGGAATTAAACACAGGAGCTTCATCCAATAGTACCAAATTTTGGTCAACACCTCCACCTCGAACATTAAAACCTTGAGCGCCTTCTCCAACCGTGCTCACTCCCGGCAATAGCTGTATGCCCCTAATAATATCAACTTCACCAAGCAGAGCTGGAATTTTCTTTATCGTTTTTATATCTAGTTTATTAACGCTCATTTCCACATTTTTTACGTTTCCATCAGCGCGTTCACTCACAATTTCTACCTCTTTCAGCTCTTGATTTTTTTCACTTAATTCAATGGTGTTCGTTTTATTTGCAAAAAGTTCAACTTCGAACTCCTGGGGCTCAAAACCGATAAGTGTATAAACAATGGTATACTTTCCCTTTGGCAAGGTAAGTGAGTAAAAACCGTAGGGATTGGTTGCAACGCCATTGGATGTACCCTTTACAGAAATGACTGCTCCAATAATTTCTTCACCATTTTTAGCATTCTTAACATAGCCGCTAAGTGTGAATTTTTCTTGTGCCTGAGCGTTCAGGCCAACTACTAAACACAGAATATAAACCAGGGTGATATCTTTGATTTTGCGCATACTACACAAGTGTTGAGGTTGATTTGATTTAAGCGGCGCCAAAACTATGGAAACTTTTCTTGCCGACAAAGTTTCCAGGAAGATTAACAGCTTTATTTATACTTAATCGCAGGCAATGAAACTCCTTTTAGAAGTAAATACTTGCTTTCTAAAACACGCATCTGTGCTTTTTGTTTTGTTGTTTTATCGGAATAGCCGCATAAATGAAGAATGCCATGAATCATAACACGGCACAGCTCTTCTTCGGGAGATGTATTAAAAATTTGTGCATTTTCGAACACTCTTTCGAGACTAATATAAATTTCGCCACTTATTCCTGTTTCTTTGGTATTAGAAGGCAGCGAATTTTCAATTGGGAAGGTAATAATGTCGGTAAGTGTGTGGTGATTCAGAAAGGTTTTATTTATCTCAAGCAAATAAGCGTCTGTGCAAAAAATATAGTTTATTGTTCCGCACTTTTTTTTCTCGCTTAGAATGGTGTTGCTAATCCATTTCTTAAGCTCTTTCTTTAATGGAATAGAGTAATTTAGGCCTTCTGAAAAAAAAAGAATCAACTTAAGATGAGTAGGTTGTTAGGCCACCATGTGTGGCGACTTAAAACTAAGTTGAACAATTCTGCCGTTCTCATGAAATTGAACTTCGTCGGCAAGGTGTTTCATCAGAAAAACACCTCTTCCATTTAGTTTTTCAATGTTTTCGGGATCGGTAGGGTCGGGGATATTTGTATAATCAAAGCCTTGACCTTCGTCTTTTACATAACAGTTGATAATGTCTTTATCGGGCTTAAACTCGATATCAATTTTTTTGTCGGGGTTTGATTTGTTGCCATGTTGAATAGCATTATTAACAGCTTCAGTTACTGCAACCAAAATGTTTCCAAACGATTCTTCGTGCAACTGCCATTTATCGCAAACATCTTGTACCAGTTTTTCAACCAGTGCCATGTCTTCATATCTAGAAGCGATATTGATGCTGAATTTTTCCATAATCGTGCTAAAATTATTTTTCAAATGTATTAAAATATTCATTGACTTTCGTTTTATAAAAAGAATTTAGCGCAGGAGGAACGGTCTTGAGCAACTCAGCTTCTTTTTGTTTAAGGAGGTTATACTCAATAAATAAATTTTGGTTACGATTTATTAAATCTTTTGATTCTGTACTCTGTCGTTTTTCATCTTGTTCCCGCTCCCTTTCTGCCTTTTCGGCTTCCAGCAATCGGGTTAATATTTCTTCTTGTCGGTTCAGTGTTTCTTGACTAATGCGCTTGTTTACCAAATCTGTTTCTGTTTTTTCCATGTTGTCGGCTATTCGTTTCAGCTCTGCATTCCCTGATTTTCCATTCTTATCCATTTGCCCTGCCATTTTTTGTAATTCTCTTCTCAGGGCTTCTTGTTGTGCGGCAAGTTTGCTTAGCTGCTCGCTTTCTCCACTGTTTTTGGGCTTACCGGCTGTTCCATTTTTTCCCTTACCATCCTTTTTTCCATTAGGATTGTCCATGCCTTCTTTTAACTTTTTTATTTGCTCATTAATTTCTTTTTGTAGTTTCTGCATCGTTGCTGCACTGGGCTTTGAGTTTTTTCCCGGCTTTTTACAACTACCCGACCCCGGTTTGCTCTGCTGTTGTTGTTGCATTTGGTTTAACGATTCGCTCAGCAAAAGCGCAAGGTTATTTACAGAGGTCATTACTTGTTGTTGACGTGCTGCAGCCATAGGACTTTGGCGTTCTGCCAAAAATTTAATTCCCTTTTCCATATTGGAGTTAATATCTCCAATTTCTTTGTTTACTATGTTCTCAATTTTAGGATTGCGTTTGCTCAGTGCAAACAGCGAATCTTCAATCATTTTAGCATCGTCTTTTAGTTTTTTCTGGCCTTGTGCTATTTTCAGGTATTGGGGATTATTAATTTGAGTTGCATTCAATTGTTTCATTAAGGCTTCTTGATCGAAACTTAGTTCGATTAAGTTTTCAAGTATTGCGCGCAGTGCATCAATGTCCTCTTCGTTTTCCTCATTCTGCATTTCCTTTTGCATACTTTCGAGTTTTTGCGCTAACTCTTCTTGTTTTTGGGCTGCCTTTTTTTGTGCATCGGAAGCTTTTTTGTTTTTCTTATCCGCCAAATTTTCCTTTGCCTCGTTCATTTCCTTTTCAATCTCCTTCTGTTCTTCCGCAGTTTTAGGCAAGTCGTGCGGTTTTTCGAGTTCTTCGTTCTTCTTCTCTATATCGCTAATATCCTTCTTAATGTCATCGAATTTTTTATTCAGCTCATCTTGCTTTCCTTCCAATTGTTTATTGTCCGAATCCTTATCTTTTGCTTTCTCTGCTAATTCATTTTGTTTTTTGGCAAGGTCTTCAAGTTTGGTTTGTGTGTCTTTTAACTTTTGCTCCAACTCCAATTGTTTAAACAATTCTAGTTGCCTGTCGAGCTGCTTTTCAAGGTCCTTATTATCGAGCTTCATTTTATCAAGCGCCTCTTGTGTTTTTTCCTTATCAAAGTTTTCGAGTAGTTTTTGAAGCTCTCTCACTTTTTCCTTCATTTCTTCACTTAACAATTCATTAAACAATTTCTCCAATTGTGCTTGTTTTTCGGCCAGTTGTTCGTCGGGCTTCTTATACTCGTTTTGCTCCTGATTGTTTTTTGAATTTTCTTTTTGCAACTCTTCTACCGTTTTTTGAAGGTCCTTTTGCTTGTTCAGCAACTCTTGTAGTTTCTTTTTTTCTTCAAATCCAGGATTCTTCTTATCCATCAGCTTCTTGCTGATATCGTTCATGTCCTTTTGTAACTCCTTGGCTTTTTTGAGGCTTTCCTGAAGGTCTTCCTTTATCTTAGAATTATTTTTTTCGGTTGCCTCGCTTAGTTGTTGCAGGGTGGGTGCTTTAAAAATCATTTTTTGAGTACGTGCTGATTTTGCTCCATTTACCCCATCGTTGTCCCATACTTCAAAATAATATTCAACTTGTTCACCGGGTAAAATTCCAAGGCTCGACAAATCCCAATAATGAAAAAAATTGTCTTGTGTACTGGCTTTGTTCACCGATAATTCCACTATTTTTTCATTGTTTTGAACAAAAGCAAGCATTTCGCTATCTCCGGCATTAATTAGCTTGTAAATAAAGTTGAGTTTGCTAAACCCATAGTCGTCTTTTATTTCACCACGAAAAGCGATCAGTTTTGATGACATTGAATCGGGACGTTCCTCTACCTGAATTGTGGGATATTGATCGGGTATCACATTTATTGAATATACAATACTGTCGCGGCTTCTAAGATACTCATTGGCAGTAATTACAGCATAGGTTTTATTTCTAAAATAACGGTTAGAATACGAAAACGCATTGGGAGATGATTGATTTATTGGAAAGGCGGTATCGCCAAAACCAAGAATGAGTTGTTTGGTATTTTGAGTGGTAAAAGACCAGCTAACTTTTGTACCGGCAGGAATAACCAAGTCGCCGGTATTGTGAAGCACTTCGTTGTTTTTATGCAGGTAGGCAGGGTAGTTTAGGCTTATATCAAAATTAAGCAAAACCGGATTGGGAAGAACACGCAGTTCGTACTCCTGCGAATAAAAGCCATCGGCGTGTAATTTAAATTTTGTTGTGCTTTGGAGATTTTTAAATAGGTAGGTAAAATTAACCGTGTTCTCTTTTTTTAACGGATAGTCAATTTTATCGATTTCAATAAATACAGCAGCCGGAATTTCGCTTCCGCTCACTTTAACTTCTAATTCATAATCCTTTTGTTGAACTGCAGATAAGTTTTTGTTTAGTATATCAAATTGAAAAGGAGCCTTTTTTTCGAAATAGACATTGTGCTTAACAAGTCTGTTGGTTGCTTCGGTGATGATACCCGGTGAAAAAATCAAAAGAATTAGCAATACTAATATTGGTACAAGGGCAAATTTGAGGTATTTTTTGTTTTGACTAAAATCTATTGCCGAAGTAAAGGGAATGGGCTTTAGTTCTTTAATTTTTTGATTAATTCCTGCTTCAAGCAATGACTGCGATATGCCTATTTCTTGATTTTGTTGTAGTGCCTGGAGTTGCAAGGTGTTTAGAAGCTTATCCTTTACACCCGAAAAATGTTTCCCGATAATTTCAGAAGCTTGTTCGTGAGAAATGGTATTGCCCAGTTTGTATAATTTAAACAAGGGGATTAAAATCCATCGAAGTAAGATACCCAATGCACTCAGCAACAAAAAGTAAAATAACACTGTGCGAATGGTTGTTCCAAAGTTTCCATAATATTCGAAAACAGCAACCAGTAAGTAAAACACCAGAAAAAGGCCGGTAAAGTAAATACTGCCTTTGATGAGCTTGTTTTTGTAATATTTTCGAATAAACTCATCGAGTTTATCAATCAATACCTGATAGTTGTTCATCTGAAACCGTTGTAATTAGCACGAATACTGCAAATATAGCTAAAGAAAGAGTCTGCCTCTTTATTGGCATTAAAAGAAATGTTAAAAGGCAATAAGTTTAGTTTAAAAGTTTTTAAACCTTCCAAATACCCCTAATGGTAACTTGTTGTTTACTTTTGATTGTAAAAACAATTCTCCTGTTTCAAGTTTTTTGCCGCCTTTTTCGCGAAGTAGGTTCTCAATAATAATGCTTGAGAACCCTAGTGAATAGGCGTTTAAAATAAGAAAGTGTTCATCTGCATCCAACAAATTCACCACCCCTTTTATCATCTCATTAATGTTGTCTTCCAGCTTCCATTTTTCACCATTAGGACCGTGTCCAAATGCCGGAGGATCAAGTATTATTCCGTTGTATTTGTTTCCTCTTTTTTCTTCTCGTTTTACAAATTTTAGCGCATCTTCAACTACCCATCGTATGTTGCTTAAGTTTGAATGGTCCATGTTTTCTTTCGCCCATGAAACAACTTGTTTAATTGAATCCACATGGGTAACATCGGCACCGGCTGCTTTTGCTGCTAAAGAAGCGCCTCCTGTGTAGGCAAATAAGTTTAAAAAACGCGGGTTGTTGGCTTTGATAGCAGTAATGGAGTTATAAATGTACTCCCAATTAACGGCTTGTTCTGGGAAAACACCTACGTGTTTAAAGGAGGTAAGTCCAAGTCGGAAAGTCAATGTTGGAAGTTCGTTTTTTGCCCAATGATTATTTCCGGCAAAAGCATAATTTATTTTCCACTGATCGGGCATTTCCTTGAGTTTTTTCCATTCGCCGGAAGAGCTCGACTTAGAAACAAATCGTACATGTGCCATTTTATCCCATTCGCTGCGTGGAAGCTGCTTATCCCATACTGCTTGTGGTTCGGGGCGAATTGTCAAATACTTTCCAAACCTTTCCAGTTTTTCAAAATCTCCCGAATCTATCAGTTCGTAATCGGTCCATGCTGTAGGCGAAAGTAGTTGCATATAAGTAATAGTATTAAGTCGGTGAATGTGTGGTTGTTTTCACACAGGGCAAATGTACTAAGTTTAGCAATTAGCTGTTGGGTCAAATTATTATTGGATAAGTCATCTGCGGTGTGGTTTCACTTTTTATCTTTGCGCCTCAATTTATATTTGAGATGGAAAACCGTAGAGTACGATTGCGTTTTGCACCAAGCCCAACGGGTGGTTTGCATATGGGTGGTGTAAGAACTGCATTATTTAATTATTTATTTGCTAAAAAACACGGAGGCGATTTTTTGCTTCGAATTGAGGATACGGATCAAACCCGCTATGTGAAAGGTGCCGAGGAGTATATTATTGCTGCATTACAATGGACCGGAATTAAAATAGACGAAGGTGTGGGTGTTGGTGGTCCACATGCTCCTTACCGCCAAAGCGAAAGAAAAGAAAAAGGAATTTATCAACAATATGCCGATCAATTGGTGAAAAGCGGACATGCTTATTATGCTTTCGATACAGCCGAAGAATTAGACGCAATGCGAAAGCGATTGGAAGCCGCTAAAGTTGCTGCGCCACAATACAATTCTGTTTCACGTCAAACTATGCGCAATTCGCTTACGCTAAGTGAAGACGAGGTAAATAAACTGATGCAAAACAAAGTTCCTTTCGTAATACGTTTAAAGGTACCCCGGAATGAAGAAATTCGCTTTCACGACATTATTCGAGGATGGGTGCTGGTAAACTCTTCGCAAGTAGATGATAAGGTTTTACTAAAAAGCGACGGCATGCCTACCTATCACCTGGCACATATTGTGGATGATTACCTTATGGAGATTTCGCATGCAGTAAGAGGGGAGGAGTGGTTACCATCAGCCCCCGCGCATATTCTGATTTATAGATATTTAGGTTGGGAGGATAAAATGCCACAATTGGCGCATTTGCCATTGATTTTAAAACCTGACGGAAATGGCAAATTATCGAAACGTGATAAATCCGGATTGCCAATGTTTCCTTTAGATTGGAATGATCCAAGTACCGGCGAGCACTATGTTGGTTACAAGGAAAGTGGTTTTTTTCCTGAAGCTTTTGCTAATATGTTAGCGATGTTGGGATGGAACCCCGGAACAACCCAGGAGATTTTTTCGATGCCCGAATTAATTGAAGCGTTTAGTTTTGAACGAGTGAATAAATCAGGGGCCAAGTTTGATCCTGAAAAAACAAAGTGGTTTAATCAACAATATTTGCGGAAAAAAACTGATCGAGAGTTGGCTAAATTGTTTTTTCCCCTTTTACAAAAGCACCTCGAAGAAGTTAAAATTTCAACACAGCAGTTTTCAGAAAATTATATTGAAGGAGTGTGTAAATTAGTGAAAGAAAAATCTCATTTTATTGAAGAATTTTGGGAGTCAGGAAAGTACTTTTTCGTAGCACCTGCGGAGTATGACCAGGAAGTAATTAAGAAGCGATGGAATGATGCTTCTGAAAGTTTCATTAAAACCCTTCATCATGCCTTTTCTACTTGTGCTGATTTCAGTGCAAGTGAAACGGAAAAATTATTTAAGGAAACCGCAGAAAAATGTGGAATTTCACCCGGTGCTGTAATGCAATTGTTTAGGGTGTGTTTAAGTGGAGTTGGTGGGGGTCCGGTTTTGTTTGAAATGGTTGAGTTATTAGGAAAATCAGAAGTGCTGGCACGTTTAAATTCGGCTTTAACAGGTTTAAAAAAATAGGATGGGACAAATAGTTATTGAAGGAATTAAACTTTATTGCTACCATGGCTGTATGGAAGAAGAGGCTAAAATTGGTGCAAACTATTCGGTTGATATTAAAATTGATTATAATTTTAGCGCAGCTTCCTCCACCGACATTCTTGCAAAGACAATTGATTACGTGGTGATTTACGATATTGTAAAAAAGCAAATGGCAATTCGATCAAAATTGCTTGAGCATGTTGGTAAACGAATTTATGATGCCATAATGCGCCATTATAAAACCATTGATAAATTAAATGTTGCTGTTTCAAAATTAAATCCTCCAATGAATGGCAATGTAGATCGTGTTACGGTATATATTGATAACTAATCACGTTTGTTACTTAGTTATTTTTTTTGCTTTTGTACGATTTATTCTGTCCTGCTCTGCCGATATCAATATTAATTTTTAAATTCGCAGGCTCAAAAATTATTGGTCTCGTGGCCGAGCGGTTAGGCAGAGGTCTGCAAAACCTTGTACAGCGGTTCAAATCCGCTCGAGACCTCAATAAAAAACCCAATCCATTCGATTGGGTTTTTTTGTTTCTATAAGCACACACAATTTATTTTATTCCCTTTCTTTCGCGCCAAAGCTGATTAAATGATTTTGGCGCTACCTGGGGCATTTCACGTCGCTCACCCCATGATTTCTTAAAAAATTGCCGCATCATAAAGTTCTTTAATTTAGCCCCTCCTTTATCCATATTGCTTCGTTTTAACATGGCTGTTTTCCAGAAAAAAACTGATAATTTTTCAGTTTTACCGGGAGGAGCTAGTTTTATTGATTCAGTGCGATTGTGTTGTAATAATTTAGCGCAATCAATTTTTACCGGACAAGCAGCTAATAGTTCTTGAGAACTTACAGTAGCATAGCTTAAAAATTTATACTCATCTCGCCCTTTCATTAACGGAGTTAAAACAGAACCAATGGGTCCATTATAAACCGATTGGTAAGCATGCCCTCCTATGGTTCGGTACACCGGACATACATTGTGGCAAGCGCCACAACGTATGCAACTTAAAGCACTACGTTGATTGGTTTGAGCCAATACATCGCTTCTTCCGTTATCAATTAAAATAACATAAACGTCTTCGGGACCGAAGGTTTCGTCGTTCTGTTTTTGCCCAGATACAATGTGTGTGTAAGGATATGCTGCACTTCCAATGCTATATGTACCGTACAAGTGTATAAATAAATCCAGCTCATTTAAGGATGGAATAATGTCTTCGATTCCGGCTAAAAAAACCTGTGTTTTTGTAAGCGAAGCAAGTTGAGCTGAGTTTGCTTCATTTTCTATAATTACTGCAGCGCCGGCATCTGCAACTAAAAAATTAACCCCCAACAACGAAATTTGAGCTTCTTTTAGTTGTTGTTTTATTTTTATGCAAATAGATGCAGCAATATCGCGCGCATGGATAGAATTATCAGAAATTAAATCACTTTTAAGTATTTCGGCTATGTTTTTTTGGCTTTGGTTAAGGGTTGGAAAAACTGGGTGATAACTTAGCTCTCCCGCTAAATTTTGTATGTAATTACCAACATCGCTCTCAACACAATTAATACTATTTACTTTAAGTTGGTTTACTAAATCTAATTCTTCCGAAATAAGTGCCCTGTTTTTAGCAACAACTTTTGCTGATTTCTTTTCAATTAATTTAGTTAGTTCTTTAATAGCTTCATCATTGTCTTGTGCCCAAATTACCTTACCTCCCTTTTTAATAAAATTACTTTCAAATTCAATTAAATATTTATCCAAATTATCCAAGCTTTTGCTTTTTAAAAAGGAGGCTCTGGTTCTGGCAAGTTCCAGGTCAGAATAAAAAGATTTAGCAACTGTAGTATGATTTACACAGGTATTTAATTTTTGCTGAAGTAACGTTTTGTGTTCTTTATTAAATGCAACCGATTCAATTGCTTCAAAAAATTTATTTTCGGTTTTCATGGTTGAAATTCTGTTATTTAACACGAAATTTTATCCACCCGCTTACTGTGTCTTCCGCCTTCAAAAGGAGTCGAAATAAATACTTCGACCATTTCGGAAGCTTCTTTAAAACCGATATAGCGGGCAGGTAAGGCAATAATATTTGCGTCATTATGCTGCCGAGCTAATTTTGAAATTTCAACATTCCAACATAGCGCAGAACGTATACCCTGATGCTTGTTAGCGGTAATATTTACCCCATTTCCACTCCCACAAATCAGTATGCCGAAAGCACATTCCTTTTCTTCAACAGATTTTGCTACCGGATGAGCAAAATCAGGATAATCGACACTTTCTGCCGAATGGGTACCAACATCAATTATATCACAATTTAATCCTTTTAATACAGGTATTAATTGCTCTTTTAAGTTATAACCTGCATGATCTGCACCAATTGCTATTTTCATTTTTAATACCTTTATACTTAATTGAACAAAAGTAAAATTTTTGATTACTCAATACTTGTTGAAGCAGCAAGTAATAAAAACATATTAACAAATCTTAGTTTTGCAAAAAAATAAATAACTGATTTATAGGGCGATTTAAATAATACTAATCAACAGTGAAATTGTTGGTATTTAATAAAGTTGTTTATTTTTCACTCATAAGTAAAAACCATCTTTTTCAAAACTAATTGTGTATAAAAAAACAAATCATGTGAAGGGAAGTTTATGAGAAAATTTACAGCTAAATTTCGCACATAAAATGAACAATGGTTAACGCTCAAAACTATATAAATTTATTATCAATAATGGTTACTAACAAGCTGTATAAATAAGCTCATTAATACACTATCAAGTAGTTAATCTGTTAAAAAAATGTTAGTAATAAATTAGAAGTGATACGTACAATAACTTCTTTAAAAAAATACTAACAGTACTAACAGGCTAATAACATTAATAAGAAAATAAATTTTAAAAAATATTTAAATAATATGAACTCTGTTGAAGTTATAAAAAAGGGATTTTTAGATAAAGAAGTTGATGTATCTTTGGATCTGTTTGCTGAGATTGAAAAATTAAAAAGGGAAAAAAACGCGGTAATTTTAGCGCACTATTATCAACATGCAGATATTCAGGATATAGCAGATTATATAGGCGATAGTTTAGGTTTGTCGCAACAAGCTGCAAAAACAAAAGCGGATATTATAGTTTTTGCAGGTGTTCATTTTATGGCTGAAACGGCAAAAATATTATCACCCGGAAAAAAAGTTATACTGCCCGATTTAAAAGCCGGTTGCTCTTTAGCTGATAGTTGTACAGCAGAAGCATTTTCGGAATTTAAAGCACAGCATCCCGATCATTTGGTGATTTCGTACGTAAATTGTTCAGCACAAATTAAAGCCCTAACCGATATAGTTTGTACCAGCACCAATGCTGTTAAAATTGTTGAAAGCTTACCGGCAAATCAAAAAATTATTTTTGCGCCCGATAAAAATCTTGGAAATTATATTAATAAAAAGACCGGCCGAAACATGTTGCTATGGAATGGGGCATGTATGGTACATGAAATTTTTTCACTTCAAAAAATACTAAAATTAAAGCTTGTTCATCCCGAAGCAAAACTTATTGCACATCCCGAGTGTGAAGCTTCATTGCTTGAAATGGCCGATTTTATTGGCAGTACTACCGCATTATTAAAGTACACAATTAATCAGCCGCATCAAGAATTTATTGTTGCTACCGAAGCAGGAATTATTCATCAAATGCAAAAATCGTCACCAAAAAAAACGTTTATTCCTGCACCACCTAATAATTCTTGTGCTTGCAACGACTGTCCGCATATGAAACTAAATACACTTGAAAAAGTTTATACTTGTTTAAAGTATGAAACGCCTGAAATTTATTTGGATGAAACGTTGATTAAACAAGCAGAAGGTTCAATTCATAGAATGTTGGAAATATCAGAAAAATTGGGCCTGTAAAAGAAACATTAAAAGGATATAAATATAAAAGAAGAACAAAAAAATGAATCATAAGCAGCACGTCTGGAAGGAAACATTGCAAGTTAATAAGCTGTTAATAAGCTCTGTCATAGTATTTATAGCAACCCTTATTTTTCAAAAAAATTTCGCGTGCTACGCACAAGAAAGCAGCGCACAAAATTTGCAAAACGGACAGGTAAAATTTTATCATTCTAACGGAAAGGTTTCCAGCGAGGGAAACATGCTTAATGGTAAACCGGACGGATACTGGAAAACCTATTATGAAAACGGGATTTTAAAATCGGAAGGAAATAGAAAAAATTTTCAACTCGACAGTATTTGGAAATTTTATTCTCAAGAAGGAATTGTGGTATCGGAATTTATGTATGTGGAAGGAAAAAAGAATGGAACGAAAAAAACATATTCATCGGAAACACAAAAACTCCTGTCGGAAGAAGCTTACAAAAACGATGTAAAAGAAGGACCGTCTTATTATTTTAAAGAGGGGTTTATACACAAAGTTATTCCTTTTAGCAAGGGTAAAGAAGAAGGAGAGGGGCGAGAGTTTTCAAAAGACAGTTTAGTACTTACCATTACTACTTATAAAAATGGATATGTTACACGTGAAGAAAAAATAAACCGCAAAGACAAATTTGGGAACAAGCAAGGTAATTGGAAAACCTTTTATCCCAACAACATGGTGCATACCGAATGCAAATATACCGACGATAAGTTGGATGGTTATTATAAAGAATATGGACTTGACGGCAACCTTATTAAAACAGAAAAGTACGAATACGGAGTACTTAAAAAAAATGTTGCTGAATTAGTGAAACTGGATGTAAAGAACGATTTTTTTGAAAGTGGAAAACTTAAATCTTCGGGCACATTTAAAGACGGAATAGCAGAAGGCGTAACAAGGTTTTACAACGAAGAAGGCGCAATTGTTAACTCAAAAGTTTACAAAGATGGCGAATTAATAGGTGAAGGAGTATATGATGAAAAGGGCTATCAGCAAGGCAAGTGGAAGGAGTATTACGTAAGCGGAGAGCTTAAAGCCGAAGGCGAATACATTGACGGAAGAAGAAATGGCGATTGGGTTTTTTATCATCAAAATGGAAAGGTTGAACAAAAAGGAAAATTTTTAAAAGGCGCCAAACCTAGTGGAAAATGGCTATGGTTTTACGAGAGTGGTAATTTACTTAGGGAAGAAACTTTTTTGAATGGGATGGAAGAAGGCACCATGACCGAATACAACGATAGCGGAAGAGTTATAACACAAGGAGCTTATGTAGATGGCGAAAAGGAAGGTGCATGGAAAAGCGAAGACGGTGACGTGCGTGAAGAAGGAAGTTATAAAAATGGTCAAAAAGACGGAGAGTGGAAAATTGTTTTTTTAAACGGAAAGCCAGCCTTTGAAGGAAAGTACATTGACGGTAACCCGGATGGAAAACACACCTACTATTTTGACAATGGAAAAGTACGTGAAGAGGGAAACTATGCCGTTGGTCGCAAGGAAGACAACTGGAAGTATTACAACTACGACGGCGTGCTTGAGACAATAATCAACTACAAAAATGATTCAGAAATAAAGATTGACGGAATCAAGCTTGCCACAGAAGAAGATAAATAATGGACGACCTATTATTGATAGTACTTTTTGTATTTAATGTCATCACATTAATTTCGGTTTTTGTGTTGCTTATTAATAGAAGGATAAAGGAACAAAAACAAAAGCTGGAAGAAGAGAAGTTCCGTTCCTTGTTTTCTAAAAGCAACGATGCAATTTTAATTATTAAGAACGGAATTATTTCAGAAGCGAATGACCGACTGCTAGAGCTATTTGTATATACAGCAGAAAAACTGGTAGGCGCAGATCCTCACATCCTATCACCCGAAGCACAACCGGATGGTTCGAATTCAAAAGAGGGAGATTGGATAAAACGAAAGCTTGCGCTTAACAGCGAACCGCAGTTTTTTTATTGGAAATATACCAAAAGTAACGGCGAACAATTTGATGCAGAGGTGAGTCTATCGGGATTTGTAAACGACGAAGATGAAATAGTTCAAGCGATTATTCGTGACATTACCGAACGTACACAAAATGAAACCAAATTACGCGAAAGCGAAGAGCAATACCGACTACTGTTTGAAAACAATCCATTGCCCATGTGGATTTCGGAGCGAAAATCACTAAAATTTGTAAATGTTAACAAGGCGGCAATTCAGCATTATGGCTATAGTAAGGATGAGTTTTTAAGTATGTCGTTATTAGATATTCGACCGAAAGAAAACAAGGTTGAAACGGTGGATTTTTTGAGTAGTAGGTCCGAAAATGAAACTTCATCAAACATGTATTTCTCTGGAGTTTGGAAACATGTTAAAAAGGATGGAAGTATTGTTGATGTTGAGGTGAGTAGAGGTAAGATGTTGGTAAACAATGTACAATTTAATTTATCAATCATTAACGACATTACAGATAAAAGGCAAGTTGAACGAAGCTTAAAAAAGAGCGAGGAGAGTTTTCGTATGCTTGCCGAAAATGCTGCAGATATTGTGTTTCGCTTTGAGCTTGGCCCCCACCCTCATTTTTCCTATGTAAGCCCCATTGTGAGCGATAAAACAGGTTATACACCACAAGATTTTTACGCCGATCCGCTGTTGATTTTGCGCATAATAGGAGAAGAGGCTGCGACAACAATTTTTAAAATAGCCAACGATTTTGACAACGAGCGTCGTCTTGTATACGAATTGCAGCACAAGCCCACCTTAGCAGGATTAACCCGAAAGGGCGGAGAAAAGATTTGGATAGAAACGGTAGTAAAGTTTATTTTTAATGAGCGACGCGAATGGGTGGCCATTGAGGGTATTTCGCGAGATGTAACCGAAAGAAAACAACTCGAAAAACAGCTCGAAGAGAGTGAGCTTGGGTATAAAATGTTATTCGAAAACTCGCCCGACGGAGTATTTATACACATTGACGGAACTGTAATTTTTGCCAATCCAACAGGTCTAGAAATGTTAGGCATTACCCACCTTTCGGAAATTGACGGAAAAACTTTTTTTAACTTTCTACTTCCCGAATATCACGAAGCTGTGAAGGAGCGAATGGCCAGAGTAAAGGAAGGAAACATAGCCGATTTTGAAGAATACGAAATCATCAACAACAAAGGAAAGCGGTTTGAAATAGAAGCGAAATCAATTCCTATTCAATTTCAAGGAAAACCGGCTGTACAACTGGTTGTGCACAACCTTTCGGAAAAGAAACAGGTTGAGCGAGAGCGTTTGCGCGCACAAATAGTTGAAGAAAGCAATGTGGTTTTACACAAAGAGGTTGCCGAAAGAATAAAAGCACAAAAGGAATTGCAGGAGTCTGAAAAATACATTAAGAACATTATTAACTCCTCGCTTGACATGATAATTGCGTCAGACGAAAATAGTTTAATAACCGAATTTAACAATGCTGCTCAAATTACTTTTGGGTATACAGGAAATGAAGTAATTGGAAAACCGGTATCGATGCTCTATGCCAATGACAATGAGTACGATAAGGTTACCATCCAAATTAATTCGATTGGATTATTTACAGGCGAGATTCTGAATAAGAAGAAAAGCGGAGAGTTGTTTACCTCCTTTTTAACGGCTTCTAAAATATTCAGTGAGGAAGGCGAACTAGTAGGATTTGTAGGGGTTTCGAGAGATGTAACAGAGGTACATAAGGCACAGGAAAAACTACGTCAAAGCGAAGAGCTTTATCGTGATTTGTTTGAAAATACCACAGAGCTTATTCAGAGCGTTAGTGCTGATGGAAAAATTTTGTATGTAAACACAGCCTGGAAGGAAGCGCTTGAATACGCTGACAAAGAAGTAAGCGACAAAAACATAATGGAGTTTATACATCCCAACTCTTTGGAACATTGCGAGAAAACCATGAAGCAAGTGTTTTTAGGAGAAAAGGTGGAAAGAACCCAGTTTTCATTTGTTACTCGTTCGGGAAAAATACTTGTTGTTGATGGGAACATCAGTGCAAAAAGAAACAAGGAGGGCCAAGTAATTGCTTCACGTGGAATTTTTAGAGACATTACTGAGCAAAAAGAAGCCGAAGAAAAAATGCGTCTTAGCGAAGAGCGTTACCGATCTATTTACGACCAAGCATTTTTGGGTATTGCCAGAATTGATTTAAAAGGAACTTATATACAAGCGAATCAGCGCATGTGCGAAATGCTTGGTTACAGTGAAGAAGAACTAATTAGCAAAAGCGTTTTCGATGTTTCATTGCCAGAAGAAAAGGAAGATAAGCAGAAAATTTTTGCCAACCTTGTTAAAGGTGTTATTAGCAACTATGGGGGAGAAAGAAAGTATATAAAGAAGAACGGAGACGTTGTGTTTTGCAACATAACCACCTCGGTTGTGGCCAGCGCCAATGGGGCGCCAGAATACGTAATAAGTATTTGTGAAGACATTACAGAAAAGAAAAAAATTCAAGAAAAAATCAATGAACAGGCAGCAAAAATAAATGCCATTTTTGATAGCAGCTCTCATTTGATTTGGTCGGTAGATAAAAACATTTCACTAACCTCGTTTAATAAAAACTACTCCGACGCATTGTTTAACATGTATGGTGTTGCAGCGCAAATACCCGAAACAAAGGACAGTCCCAAAATAAAATTTGCCAGCGATGAATACCATGATTTTTGGGACAAGAAGTACAGTGAGGCCTTCAAGGGAATTCCCCAGCAATTCGAAACACAACTTGTTGATAAAAATGGGACCTTGGTAATCCGTGAAATTTTTTTAAATCCAATTTATAAAAACGAAACAGAAATAGGGGAAATATCGGGAATTGCACACGATATAACCGAAAAAAAATTGGCTGAAAAGCAAATGAAAGAATCCTTGCAGGAAAAGGAAGTTCTTTTAAAAGAGGTTCACCACAGAGTGAAAAACAATTTACAGGTTATTTCGAGCATCATCAACCTACAATCGAATTACATCAAAGACAAATATACACTCGAGATGATGCGAGAACTACAGAATCGAATTAAGTCGATGTCATTTATACACGAGGCTCTTTACCAAACTTTTGCCTTTTCGAGCATCAACTTTTCAGAGTATATTGTTACGCTAACGCAAAATCTAATTCATTCGTATCGAATTTACAGTGGACTGGTTGAACTGAAGCACGATGTAGACAACATTTTGTTAAACCTTGACACCTCTATACCCTGTGGCTTAATTGTTAACGAATTGGTTTCGAACGCGCTTAAATACGCCTTTCCCCAAAACCGTAAAGGAGAAGTTTGGGTGCGATTAAAAGAAACACCCACCTCCATTCACTTAACCGTTAGTGATAATGGCGTTGGATTGCCGGCGGATTTTGATTTTAGAAATTCCGACTCGTTGGGATTACAACTTGTTACAAGTTTGGTTGAACAAATAAACGGGGAAATATTTTGTGAGAACAAAATAGGTACTAAATTTACAGTCACTTTTAAGTCAGGATTAATTAAAAAAACCAGCGATGTCAAAAACTAATATATTGATTGTTGAGGATGAAAGCATTGTTGCTAAGGATATAGCACAAAGCTTAAAAAAACTGGGCTATAACGTCATTGAAACAGCAAGTAGTGGAGAGGCAGCGGTTATAATTGCAGAGGAAAAAAAACCAGACCTTGTTTTAATGGACATTATGCTAAAAGGTGAGATGAGCGGGATTGACGCAGCAAATATCATTCATGAAAAAAACAATATTCCGGTAATTTTTTTAACAGCTTATGCTGATGAAAGCACTCTAAGCAAGGCTAAAATATCAGAACCTTATGGGTACATAATTAAACCGTTTAAGGAAATTGACCTTCACTCAAACATAGAAATGGCGCTGTACAAGCATCAGAAAGCCATTGAACTGAAAAAAGAAAGAGACTTTTTATACTCCTTGGTGGAAGGGCAAGACAATACACCTAACATGCTTTTCATTAAATCGAACTCAAAGTTATTGAAGGTGCAAACAAAGGATGTTTATTATGTTGAGGCGCTTAAAGACTATGTGATAGTAAACACCCTAAACGGGCGCTTTACAATTCACTCAACCATGAAAGACATAGAAGCAAAACTCCCGGCCAAGGAGTTTGTGCGGGTACATCGATCGTTTATTGTTCGCATCGACAAGATTATCAGTATAGAACAGCCCTACCTCATTATTGAACAAGAGAAAAAGCCCATACCAATTGGCGGTTCCCATAAGGAAGAACTGATGAGCCGACTAAATTTACTGTAAACGGAACATCATTTTTGGAATTGGTTATTTTGAGGCCCTGTCTCAAAATAAGACGAATAATTTTGAATATTCGTCTCAATTGCTTTATTTTGAATAATTAACAACATTAAAACCCGAAAACTCAATGAAAAAAATTATTTTACTTTTTGCAATTGGTTCAATAGCGATACTTGGTTGTAAGAAAACCTCTCTTGACAACGAGATAGTAGTTGCAGACCCCATCCTAGGTTGTACAGACCCTAACAGCTTAAATTATAATGCAGACGCCACACAGGATGATGGAACCTGCCAATACATTGAACAAAAAAACCGCGCCATTTTACTGGACTTTTCTGAAACATGGTGCCCTCCTTGCGGTGCTTATGGCGGGCCATCTTTCGACTCTTGCCTTTATATGGAGAACAGTTTAATTACGGCTATGAAAATATATGGATCTTCAACTCCAGCTTCAATGAATTGCAGCCTTAGTTCAGCTTTTTCAAATGACTATCAAGTAACCGGAGTTCCTGACTTTTACGTAAACGGAACAGGTCTTTATGCAGGAGGTGGTGTTGCTGCAAGTACTGCATCAAACTACAATTCTGTAAAAAACAAAGCAAATGCCTTTGCTAACCAAACGGTAATTGCGGGAATTAACATTCAAAAAAGCATCGACGGTTCGAATATGAATATTAGCAGCAAGGTGTTGTTTTATCAAGCACAACCAGCAGGTAAAGCATACCATTTAGCTGTTTATGTTGTTGAAGATAAAATTATTGCCTCTCAAAAAGTTTCTACAGCATCTGGTACCATCACCAACACCAACTATGTACACAGAAACCTATTAAGAGCTGGAAACGCATCTACTTACAAAGGTGTTAAAATTAACACAACAGCTGCTATTGAAGCCAACAAGCGTTTCGATAACACTTTTACTATTGCCTTAAACAGTGCTTGGAACAAGGCTAACCTAAAAGTAATTGGAGTATTGTGGGAAGTTCCTGCAACAGGAAAACCAACAGTGGTAAACACAGTTATGGCAAAATAAAGGAGACCTTTAAAAATGGAATAGGCAGAATCTACTTGATTCTGCCTATTTTTTTTGCCCAATTTAAACCCAATTAAAACCCCAAGAGCATAATTTGAAAGCAGCTTAAAAGGAATTTAAAAGGAACTTTAGAATTCCAAAATCATTGGATAGTGATGATTGTCCGGGCTTTGCTTATTATGATCAGGTTATAAAACACTGCTGCACAAAACAAGACTCAAAACATCAACTCAGACCGAATGCAACAACAATTAAGTGTTTAAGTGAAGCTATTAGCCACATTTATCGGATGCAAAAAATGGCTTATTTTTGAAGCACAATTTTTTGAAAGAAGGATCGATTTTCGTTTAGCACCTCAATAAAATACAATCCGTTTTCAAAAGTGTTTTGAATTTGCAAACCATTGTTGAGAGCAGCAGGAAGCACTTCAGATTGATACACCAGCTTTCCACTAATATCTGTAATTCGTATAGAGGAAGCAGTATTTAAATTGTGTAGAACCAAAGTAAAATCAGCACCGGCAGGATTGGGAGAAACCTCGAGCTGGTCGATTTCGGCATCAAGCTTTTGTGTACCAACAGTACTGTTAATAACTACCAAAGCAGCATCATCGCAACTTGCAGCATCGTTGTCAACATCCACCAAAACCGCAATATGATATTCAGTACCCGACACAAAATTGCCGGTAGCAGTAAAGGTATATTCAAGACTATCGCCGGCCGAAAGCAAAAAAGAAGGAGTTTCATGTGCCAGTAAAACACCGTTTACAAAGCAATATAAATTGAATCCCGAGAGCTGTGTGGTTCCGGAATTTTTAACCCAAACTTTCAACGGGGTAGAAGAGTTTAAGCCGGCATTGTTAACAGGGTTTGAAATACGCAAAGCGGCAGCATTTACCAGTGAGTCACCGTCAATAAAAGTGGCCGATTTTTCCACAACAAAGGCATGAATTTTATAATGTGGTTCTGTGTGACTGCCGCCATTGTAACCAGTATTTAGCAAGTTTACATAGGGTTGTAAAGTATAGTCTACAGACATTGCTTGGCCCGCGACAAAATAGCTGTTTAAGTTTACCATAAATGGATCAACACCTTGTCCAGGACACCAACCAGCACGATTGTAAGTCCAGGTACCCGGCTGATTGTTGCAAGCATTTTGGGCACAGTTTGCTTTCCACAAAACATGGTTAGCAACAGTAGTTCCATTGATTTGTACTGTATGGGTTTTTTGTGAAAACTCAGCAGCGTTGTCGGTATTGGCTTGTCCATGACCGGTGTTGGTCATTCGAAGTTCTGCCTCCATAGTTTGTGGTGAAACGAATATAGTTTGTAAGGGTAAATCATAACTAATTCCCGGATCGCCGTACACCCAATTGTCATTTTCCCACAAGCGGGTAATTTTCTGAAAAGGAAAAGGGGAGGGGCTTTCGACAAAATCAAGCGTTACATTTAATAACCAACCGGAAGCGCCCCACACTTGGATATAGGATTCAAAATCGCAACTTCCCTGAAGTAAGGACTTAAAACTAGTAACATCAATTGTCCATGGGCCACAAGCCTTTCCATAGGGAGTAATAAAGCGCGCTAGTTCATAGGTTTGCCCATTTTTTACTAACGAAATTTTTGCAGGTTGGTCCCAAGGATCACAGCCGGAAGAAGGGCATGCAACGCTAATTTTCATAATGATTTGACTAAATCGGGAATTATTATCAGGAAGAGGCATGATGGCATGTTGGCTTTGACCAAAAACGCCGAAATTATGTCGTGCAGCAGTAAAAATGGGCAAGGAATAAATTCCATTTGCCGGTTTGTTTAATGTAAAAGCAACGGTATCATTGAGTGAATTGTTATCAGCAGCCAGTGTTGTAAAAACCTTTAGGTTGCTACTATTTCCCACACTTTCGAGCACATCGTGAAAAGAATAAACATACTCTTGGTTTGGCAATAGAGTTTGTGCAATGGTTTCAATTACCGGTGTCCCATTATTAAGGATGTAACCCACACTAAAACCATTAATTGTGTCTAAGCCTGTGTTTTTAAAAGAAGCACGAACTCTTGAAGCGCCCGAATAAAAAGTAATTACATCGGGTCCTAAAATAGCATGTGCGCTAATGTCGGTGCTGGGTGGTGTATATCCGGCAGCCCATGGGTTTGATGGAAAATTGGTAAGTGTGCCGATGGAATTTAAAGTAGCAGTAATCTCATTGGGAGTAGTTGTTCCGCTAATTTGATTAAACTTGTAATAGGCAACTAAACCGGGTTCATTG
>DGQS01000198.1 GCA_002389785.1 Bacteroidetes bacterium UBA4408 | reverse complement strand
GTTTGAATTATTAACTGTAGTAAATACAAGATTATCAGTAGCGGTTGATAATGTACATGAATTGGAATTAGTTGGATTTGTTGTTACATTTATTGATAGAGAAACACCAGTATTGCAGTTTGTATTTCCCAAACTATCGACTTTTACAATTACTAAATCCATTTTACCATTACTGGTTGTAGTTCTTCCGGTGAAAACAATTGCACTTCCATCACTACAAGCTATTGGAGTCGTTGTATTCAAAATATCTTCAACAGCTGATGTTCCATATGATTTGGCCCATTTTAAATTCCCAGACTTGTTAACTGCTATGATAAAAAAATTCTTATTTATTACTCCAGGCATATATCCAACAATTGCATAGCCATAATTAGTTGCTAAAGCTTTATAGCTGTATTCATTTGTTGAAGAAGTTATATCGTAATCTTTAGACCAAATCACATTCGCAGCTGTGTCAGTCTTAATAAGACCTACTGTATAATTCGTGCTTGTTCCAGTTATTTTATCACCAAAATAGCCAATCACTAATGAGTCGTTCGTGTAATTAATATCAATTCCATAGATACGAGCATTAGCAGTTATTGAGTAGACCAAATATTTAGAAAATTGAATACTGCCAAGATTATTAAATTTTGTCAGGGTCGGGCGCATACCCTGCGCTGCATTTCCTTGAAAATAACTTCTACCAGTTGCATAGTAAAAGTTGCCATTACCCTTTACTGTAGAGTAAATCTCATCAATATAGCTAATAGGTGAATAAAAATTGTATCTGGGGGTTGTTGCAACAATATTTCCGTTGCTGGAATTTACTCTTAATAATATAGGATCTGTTGAACTTGCGCTTCCCAAATCAGTTACATTGCAAAACAGTAAATATTCAGTATTAACTTTAGATTCAATTCTTTGACAATAAATATTTCTTGTATCATTTAAGACTTTTAACCATTGCAAATTGCCATTCAAATCCAATTTAAAATAAAAACCTGTCTTCTTTGCAGATGAATTAGTTGCATTACCACAGCCAATAATGTTACCATCAGGAGTATAGGACAAATAATAAACATTCGAGCCTGTGGATGGCTTAAATGTAGTTGACCAAATAATTGAACCTTGAGGATTTATTTTTATTATTAATGCACTATCTTCTTTGTATCCTCCAACCAAATAATTTCCATCATTCGTTGGGATAATTACTTGTCCTCCTTCATTTAATTGAGGGTTTCCAATTTGCTTGTAAAAAGTTTGAGACCTAGCATTGAAGCTATTTGCTATACAAAATATTGCAATTAAAATCTTTAGATATTGAAGTTTTATTTTCATTAAGATTTAATTACAAATCTAATTTTGCTTAATTATTTTTGCAGGAATACCCACTGCAGTTACATTGGGAGGAATTTCTTTAGTAACTACTGCACCCGCACCTATAATCGAATAATCGCCAACTTTCATCTTCTCAAGTATGGTAGCATTTGTTCCAAGTAAAACACCCTCTCCTAATATCACATCACCTGAAATATTAATACCTGGATTAATTGTAGAATAATCTCCAATAATACTATAATGCCCAACTGTACAAGCCAAATTAATAATAATGTGATTGCCTACCTTTATATTAGTAGTGAGAATATTTCCGGCTGTGATTACAGTTCCTTCGCCAATAGTTGAAGTTTCAGAAATTATTACTGATGGATGCACACCGCTAGCGAATTTGGCACCATTCGATTTTAAATAATTTACCACCTTAGCTTTAATTTTTGGATTGCCAATAACACAAACGAAATAAATTTCGCTTATATCATTTTTCGTAATCCATTCTTTACTGCCTAGAACGGGTATTCCGTTTCGAACTTTACCTATTACTTCAAGATTGTCATCTAAAAAACCAATAATGTCCCATTGTGGGGTGTGGCTAGCCTTATTGATATCTCTGAATAGTTGCACAATTTCATCTCCGAAATTGCTAGCTCCAAATAAAATTAACTTCTTCATAATTATCTAACTCTTTCAAAATTAATAAAATTACCGTATACCAAGCAGCTGAAAATAGAACACTGCTAATCTATGGGCGTTGATTTTTAGCGATAGTAAGTTTCTTTTCTCCGATAAATCTTTTTGTAATATTTTATAATTTACTGAATTTAATTTTTTTGGCAAACTTTCTAAATCAAGTCTAGATATTTCAACTCCAGCACAATGCCTATTTAAAATCCATGCTTGATAAATCAAATTATCAGAAATTATTGTAGGTATTCCTGCCTCAATAAAATTAAACAACTTTAGTGTGGTGCAATACTTATATTTATCAGGAGATTGAGCATGTTCGGCATCATTCACAAATCCTAAATGTATCCCAAAATCATACTTCCCCAATTCCTTTGCTAATTCTTGCTGGGCAACCGGTTGATGAAAATGAAAGAGT
The DNA here is from genome assembly GCA_002389785.1 of Bacteroidetes bacterium UBA4408. Taxonomy (GTDB): domain Bacteria; phylum Bacteroidota; class Bacteroidia; order UBA4408; family UBA4408; genus UBA4408. The sequence continues at coordinate 13,381 of DGQS01000198.1, read as the reverse complement.
GGATTTTTTTTTCCGATGGCTTCATACTCTTCGTATTCAATGGGCTGATTTCCCGGACTAGGATAAATGTGAAAATGCAAACCTTGTTTGGTTAGCGTTTCAATCAATCCATGAAATTGTATGTTGCCATATTGTTTTGGATTTCGATGCGAACCTGCAATTCCTCCTGCATAAACCAAATGTATTTCATTGGGATTAAATTTCTTAGTATGCTCCTGAAAAAAATCATCATCGCAATACAGTGGAAAAAACAGTGTTTGGGGCTTCTTATTTATGCCGTATTTTCGAAAAGCCACATTGGCCTCTAAACAATGTGCCACCACTCCATCAGCCTTTTCAAGGCATTCGCGCTCATGAGGCAATTCCTTTTTAAGCCAATTCAAATCAGGTTTTAACCCATAGTACGTAGCGTATACATCTTGCATATCATGTATATAAGGCACATTCACACTTTTGCGCGCTTCATTACAATAATAGCTTTTAGGAGCAAAACCGTGCAACAAATCAATTTGTTTCAAGCCTTTGAGTATGCGTTTTAAATGCCAATTATTCCTAAAAAGTATGGTTTCATCAAAACTGGGATCAGTATATTTCTCAACAAAACCGCGCTCGTGACAAAGCAATACAAAATAAAAATTGCCTTCGCGTTTCAACCATTTAGCCATGCGAGGAATGCGTGGTGGCAAAAATTCACCTACAAACACAACATGTTTAGTTTTATCCGATTGACTCGTTGTTTTATTTTGAGCCGGAGTAATTTGATACAGCAGAAAATCAAAAAGCGATGTACTTTTGTCCCAAAGCAGCCAGCGTATTTTGTAACTAAGAATTTTTAGTTTTGCGAGATTCACACCTAGATGGTTTGCGAACAAATATAAATTAAATTGTAAAGGAAGCCGAAAATCAAGATTCAAACCAAGGTCGATTCCCTTATAAAAGCTTGAAAAAACTAAATAAAGTAAAAAGCATTGGGCATAATTAAAAAGCAAGGAATACAAAACACCCTTATTTCGTATAGCGGAATTATTTTGGGCTTTATCAGTTTGGTAGTACTTCAACCATTGCTGTTAAAACCTGAGGAACTTGGACTTACCCGCATTCTTTTTTCCTTTTCTGTAGTTGTTGGAACCATTATTCCTTTGGGTGTGAGTAATATTACGATTCGTTTTTTTTCACTCTTTTCGGAACCTTCCAAAAAACACCATGGCTATTTTGGTTTCTTATTACTATTTCCACTCTTGGGTTTTTTACTTGTAAGCCTCTTACTTTATTTGTTTCAACCTTTTTTTATTGCACAATACAGCAAACAATCAAAGCTATTTGCAGATTATTTTACTTATGTTTTCCCTTTATCATTTTGCATAGCCTTAGTTTCTGTTTTTACGAGCTATTGTGCGGCACTCTTTAAAACTACATTCCCGGTATTTTTAAATGATATTTTAGTGCGAGTTGTTTCTTTGCTGCTTTTTAGTATTTACTTTTTAAAGTGGATTAGCATTGATACGCTGGTTGTGCTTTTTGTTGCTATATATGGTGCTCAAGTGCTGTCGCTTTTATTTTACATTTTTCAAATAGATAAGCCGGGACTAAAAGTTGATTGGCCATTTTTTAAAGAAAATAAGGTAAAAACACTGGTTGAATACGGTTTGCTTTTTTCAATTGCAGCCATTGCCGGAATAGGATTGCGTTATATTGATTCGGTAATCATTGGGATGTATCTTCCACTTGCTTCGGTTGGAGTTTATGCAATTGCTGCCCTTATTCCAACCGTTATTGAAGCCCCGTTGGCCGCTATCGAAAAAATATCTAACCCCGACATTGCTAAAGAGTGGGAAAATGGAAATATACCGGAACTCACAAAAGTTTACTACCAAAGTACAAAGTACCTTATGGTAATAGGTGGACTTCTTTTTATTGGTATTAACATCAATATACAATCGGTTCAAAATTTATTGCCGGTAGCTTATCGTCAAATTGTTGATGTAGTGGGTATTATTAGTTTAGGGAGTTTAATTAACGTATCAACCGGTGTGAACAGCAGTATTATATACTTAAGCAAAAAGTACAAAGCCGGTTTGCTGATGTTACTAATGCTTTTTTTGGTTACGATAGTTTTAAATATCGTATTAATTCCCAAGTTTGGACTGATTGGTGCTGCTGCCTCCAATGCCATTGCTGCTATTTTATTTAACGGGGCTAAATATTTTTTCCTTTTTAACCGTTATAAAATGCAACCATTTACCAAGACTATTTTTTACGTGCTACTTTTAATTGTTGCATGTTTTATGGTGAACTATTTTTTACCAAGCCTTTCGAATGAATTGGTAGATATTGCCTATCGCTCGGTATTGATTAGCTTACTCTATATTTTTGTAATTCATAAACTGGCGATCATACCTGAAACTGCTGAGTATTTTACTAAATGGAAGCTGCGATTTTTTAAAAAGTAGTGCCATTATTTCCACCTTTGCTCAATCCTCTTAAAATGCTACCTTTGCCTTTCGCTCAAAATATAAGCGTATGAACGAGTTGGAAAGAGTTGTGGCAAGTCTGCAATCTAAAATTGAAAAATTAATACATTTGCATAAAAAGTATGAAGAGGAAAATACTCTGCTGCTTTTTGAAAAGAATCAACTTTTAACCAATAGTGAGTTACAAAACAAACATATTAAAGAACTTGAACAACTAACGAATGAATTACAAAGTGCTGCAGGTTTATCAACAGCGCTTTCTGCCAGTAATGCAGAAAACAAAAACAGGATAAACGAATTAGTGAAGGAAATAGATGAGTGCATTGCATTGATAACGAAATAACTGATTAACAAGGAGTAAAGAGTCAAAAGCTCTTGAAAATTTTTAGCAAATGCCCGAAGTTTCAATTAAGATAAAAATTGCTGGTCGAGAGTACCCACTTACCGTTAAACACGATGAGGAAGAACAAATACTTAAAGCCGCAGCATTGATTAACGAACAAGTAAGTGAATACGAAAAGAATTATTCCGTAAACAACAAGCAAGATTTGCTGGCAATGAGCGCTCTTCACATGGCTACTCAACTTGTAAAATTACAGCAAACAGCAGTTAAAACGGAACAAACCGCAAACTTGACCAATCAATTAATTGAACTCGAGCGTTATGTTTCTGATTATCTGAATAAAGCATAACACTATAGTACCGGCTCCAGGACAATATTTGGTAGCCAGTTACCTAAGCGGCAAATCAGCCAATCGTTTCATTCTCCTTCACACAAAGTTTAATAAGCCTGTTAACTGCAGGTAAAAATTAATTAACCATTAAAAAAAACTGAGTATGAATATTATTATGATTTGTGTGGGTGTTGTAGTTGGACTTCTTATAGGAATTGTGCTTGCAAACACCTTACTCAAAAAATCGCTCGAAAAAAAGAGCCAACAAGTTTTAAAGGATGCAGAAGCAGAAGGAGAAGTATTGAAAAAGGAAAAAATTCTACAGGCAAAAGAAAAATTCCTACAACTTAAAACTGAACACGAAAAAGTAATTAACGAAAAAAACAACCATCTTCAGGTTGCTGAAAATCGCATTAAGCAAAAGGAACAGTCTGTTTCTCAAAAAATGGAAGAGTTGCAACGAAAACAAAATGAAGCAACTAGTTTAAAGGAAAATCTTGCCGCACAACTCGAAATTGTATCAAAAAAACAATCTGAACTAGAAAAATCGCACAAAAAGCAGGTTGAACAGTTGGAAGTTATTGCCGGCTTAAGCAAAGAAGATGCCCGCAACCAACTGGTAGAGGCACTTAAAGCGGAAGCCAAAACTCAAGCAATGGCGCATATTAAAGACATTGCCGAAGAAGCCAAATTAACCGCAAGCAAAGAGGCTAAAAAAATTGTGATTCAAACTATACAACGCGTTGCTACCGAGCATGCGGTTGAAAATTCTGTTTCGGTTTTTAACATCGAAAGCGATGAAATGAAAGGCCGAATTATTGGCCGCGAAGGTCGTAACATACGTGCTTTAGAAGCAGCCACAGGTATTGAAATTATTGTTGACGATACTCCTGAAGCGATCATTCTTTCGGGATTTGATCCCGTGCGTCGCGAAATTGCACGTCTTAGCTTACATGCGCTTGTTACGGATGGTCGTATTCACCCTGCACGTATAGAGGAGGTGGTTGAAAAAACTAAAAAGCAAATTGAAGAAGAGATCATTGAAATTGGAAAACGTACAACCATCGATTTAGGAATTCATGGTTTAGCACCTGAATTGATTCGCATGGTAGGTCGTATGAAATACCGTTCGTCTTACGGACAAAACTTGTTACAGCACTCGCGCGAAGTGGCAAATTTGTGTGCGATTATGGCTACTGAACTTGGCTTAAATGTAAAAATGGCTAAGCGCGCAGGATTGTTACACGATATTGGAAAAGTGCCGGATGACCAACCCGAAGTGCCACATGCTATTTTGGGTATGAAGTTAGCCGAGAAGTTTAAAGAACATCCGGATGTATGTAATGCAATTGGAGCGCATCACGATGAGGTGGAAATGACCAGTTTAATTTCGCCAATTGTTCAAGTTTGTGATGCAATTTCGGGTTCACGTCCCGGCGCTCGCAGAGAAATTGCTGAAAGCTATATTAAACGTTTGAAAGATTTAGAAGCACTTGCCTTGGGATATCCGGGAGTTTTGAAAACCTATGCTATTCAAGCCGGACGAGAATTGCGCGTATTGGTGGAAAGCGAAAAAATTTCGGACAAAGAAGCAGAAACTTTGTCGTTTGATATTTCACAAAAAATTCAAACTGAAATGACCTATCCGGGGCAAGTAAAAATAACCGTTATACGCGAAACCCGAGCAGTTAATTATGCGAAGTAAACTTAGCTGAAGCTATTTTGAAAACTGAGAAAATAATAATTGATTCAACACTTCACTCGAAATTTTCGCTGAAGGAAATTATTTCTTATAAAAGTTTACTGAACAATCTTGCTAAACGCGATTTTTTAGTTCGCTACAAGCAAGCCTACATTGGTATAGCTTGGGCATTATTTAAACCCCTCATAAGCATACTCATTTTCGGTTATATTTCGAGTAAAATTAATCCCGGTACCTCTACGGCAACTAATTTTGTTTATGTTGCTGCTGCCATGCTTTTGTGGCAATTGTTTTCGAACATTTTTAACGATGTTAGCAATTCAATTTTAGGTAATGCCAATTTATTCTCAAAAGTATATTTTCCTAAAATCATCATTCCCATCAGCACCATTTTGGTTTGCCTGGTTGATTTTTTTATTTCGCTTAGTATTCTGGTTGTATTGTTTATTGTTTCAGGACAAAGCTTACACTGGCAATTAGTGCTAGCACCAATTTTTGTTGCGCTAACTATTTTAAACGGATTTGGAATAGGGCTTTATTTTGCAACCATTAATGTAAAATACCGAGATGTAAAATTTATTGTTCCGGTAATCATCCAATTTGGAATGTATTTGAGTCCGGTGATTTTTTCCACCAACTATTATCTCGATCGGCTTCCATCCTATTTGCATTGGTTTTTTTGTTTAAATCCTATGGTTGGTGCAATTGATGGTTTTAAATATTGTCTTTTTGGAGGTGATATGATTTACAATTTACCTTATTTTATAGTATCCATAGCTGTTTCGTTTCTTTTTTTAATTATTGGATTAAAGTACTTCTATAAGTTTGAACGGAGTTTTGTTGATTACATTTAAGCATGTCTAAAAACACCATCATAAAAGTTGAAAGTTTAAGTAAAAAGTATTTACTGAACAAACAGCTTGCACCTAAAAGTGATACTTTATATGGAAGTATAATAGACCAGCTAAAGAATTTTCGTTCACTTAATTCAAAGAAACAACAAGAAGAATTTTGGGCTTTATCCAATCTTAGCTTAGAAATAAAAGAAGGCGACCGTGTTGGAATTATTGGAAGAAACGGAGCCGGAAAATCAACTTTACTTAAAATTCTTTCGCGCATTACTCCTCCTACTTCAGGTAAAATAATCTTAGGTGGCCGAGTTGCTTCCTTACTTGAAGTGGGTACAGGTTTTCATGGTGATTTATCGGGTCGAGAAAATATATACTTGAATGGTTCCATTCTTGGAATGACCAAACAAGAAATTACCAAAAAATTTGATGAAATAGTTGCCTTTGCCGAAATTGAAAAATTTTTAGACACCCCTGTAAAGCGTTATAGCAGCGGAATGTATGTTCGTTTAGCTTTTGCTGTAGCTGCACACCTCGAACCCGACATATTAATTGTAGATGAAGTATTAGCGGTAGGTGACGCTGAATTTCAAAAAAAGTGTTTGGGCAAAATGAAGGATGTGAGTGGACAAGGACGCACTGTTTTATTTGTGAGCCATAACATGCAAGCTATTTCAACCTTGTGTGATCAGGGAATATTACTGAACAAGGGAACACTTCATACTGCAGGACCTATCGATACTTGTTTGCACAATTATTTTGGCTTGTTAAAAGAGTATAGTTTTAATGAAACAACTGCTAAGAGTGATCGACAAAGCAGAGCGAATGGCAAAGCTGCATTTTCAAAAGCTATTGCACTGCTTCCCGATAATAGCGAAAATAAATTTTGGTCGTTTCGCTATGATGAAACATTGCGTTTTAGTTTTGAATGCAAGGTGCATGAAGTATGTGATGGATTAACTTTTTACATGGCCATAAAAGGCACTACTTCTGAAACCATTATCACCAATATAAAGACCAACATTGTAAGTAAGGAATTGAAAGAAGGTGATACGATTTCATTTAAGTTAAGTATCCCGGCTTGTCATGTGCGTTCTGGTCAATACGATTTGTATTTCGCCATTGGCAATAAATCAGGTACTTCATGGTACGATGTAATTGACGGAAATATTAATTTGCCGGCCTTGATTGTAACCGCCATCAATGAGGATATACACGATAATATTGGATATATTACCATTCCTTATACTATTGATGAAAAAACGTATTAAAAAAATCTTAGCTTATTTTTTATCAGCTTCAACAACAGTCCCTGCTGCTGCTCCAACATGCCGGTTACGAGTTGGCCCCAATTGCACCATTGATCCAACTGCTCTGATAAATGGAAGTGAAACTTCAGAAATAAATTTAGCAGGAGATAATTACATTGGCCGAAATGTTGAAATTGGTGCGCTTACTAAAATCAGTATTGGCAATAATACTTCTATACAGGACCGCTGTATATTGTTGGGTGATATTGAAATTGGGAAAAGTTGTCTTTTTGCTCCCAATGTATTTATATCATCAGGGCGTCATTATTTCGATTTACATCCCGAAATGTATATAAAAGATCAGGATGATTTAGTTCGTAATTCACCTGAATTGAATGCGCAACATTCTCGTAAAATCAAAATTGAAGACGATTGTTGGATTGGTGTACATGCTGTGATTATGCCCGGTGTTACAATTGCTAAAGGATGTGTTATTGGAGCAAATTCGGTAGTTACCAAAGATGTTGAACCTTATACCATCGTAGCAGGAATACCGGCAACCGAAGTAAAAAAGAGATTGCAATTTAAGGCAAAACATCAATTAGATGCATTGAAGGATGTTGATTTACCTTATTTTTATTCCGGTTTTAATTGTTCAACAAAGCAATTGATCTTAGCGCGTAATAAAGGCGGAATTCAAAGCTCGAGCAATTTTTCAGTTTTTCTCGAATACCAAAACTTCCAAAAATTATCGCTGCACTTTGTGAATCCTACTAGTGAATCAATGACTTTGAACTATCACAGACAATCTCAACGCATAGCTCCAGTCAGCGATTCAAAGTGTATATTTGATATTCAAAGCACTTACCTGCATGAATTTAAGTTGGAAGCTGAAAATGCAGCAGCAAGTTATGATTCGTTAAGTCTTATAGTTAAATTAGTTGAAGCAACATGATTCAAAGAATTAAAGGAATTATTTCGGGACTTATTCCGGAACAGGTGAAACTTCGTATTGATCAAAAAAAAACCGAAAAGATTTATCGTCAAGGTTTTGAAGCATTCACTAAAAGTGGTGAAACTCCGGATGCGGCTTACATGGCGATGATAAATTTGTATTGCTCAACCAATGGCAAGTTTAGTGAGACTGAACATCATGCGCATAAGATTCCAACTACTATTCAAGCTCAGGATATGAATAGTGTAATTGGTGCGGTAACCAAACATGATTTTTCTGAATTTAAAAGTACCTTACAAAAAGATGGATATGTAAATTTTAATCGAAAAATTCCATCACAGCTGGTTGATGCATTGTATCAATTCGCCTTGAAAACCCCTGCACGAATTGCACCTAGCTACGACAAACCACTAGTATACGATGCCTTACATCCTCAATCTGAAATTTATCGTTTTACGATGGATGATTTAGTAAACAATCCGGCAATTCAAGAATTAATAATGGATCCTGCATTGATTCAAATAGCGCGAGATTACTTAAATTGTGAACCCATCTTTGATTTTCCTGCTATGTGGTGGAGTACCGCCTACTTAAAAGAAGCTTCTTCAGAAGCAGCACAACTTTATCATTTTGATATGGATCGCTTAAAGTGGTTAAAAATTTTCATTTACCTGAATGATGTTACTGAAGAAAACGGGCCTCACCGCTATATCAGAGGTTCTCATAAAACCGGAGCTAAACCTGCCCATTTACTGTAAAGAGGATACGTTAGAATACCCGATGAAGACTTAAAAGACCATTACTCAAAAAACGATTTTGTAGAAGTTTGTGCTTCTGCAGGTAGTATATTTGCCGGTGATACCAAGTGTTGGCACAAGGGTACTCCTTTAAAAAAAGGTCATCGTTTGGTACTTGAATTTGAATATACCGGTTGTATGTTTGGTGTAAATCATCCTAAATACGAATTGGTATCGCCGAGTGAAAAGTTTAAAAAGTTTTGTTTAGAGAATCAAATTTATAGTTCAAACTTTCGCATAAAATCATGAGGTTACCGGGATTTTTTGGACTCTTCTTTAAAAGCATTTCCGAATTTTTTGAAATCAAAAAACAGGACGAAAACGAATTAAGGTATATACGAGAACTTCCAAAGTTTCCCTATTTTTCAAGTAAATCACCACAAAAAAAGTCGGGTTATGTATTGATGCAGGCAGCTAAGGACTATGAGTTTGCTATTTTGTATCCCTTACTGGCAAACATTCTTAGTAAAAAACACCAAGCTAAAATTGGATTGTGGACGATGCGCAGTCGCGTTGAAAGTATTTATCATGAGAGTAAACACTATCAATGGTTAAATCACATCCGGTTTAATAAATTTTCAGATTCAAAGTGGAGCCGTTTGTATGCTTTGTTGGGAGGCGAAATACTCTTCGAAAATTCGAGGCAATATACAAATGTTGCAAAAGTAAAACAGTTGGCGCATCAGTTTTATTCTCAACTCAAATCGCGTGAAGATGTATTAAAAATTAGTGTCGACGGAATGTTGCTTGGTGACTTAATGTATGATTTTTACTTACGCATTGCCAATAAACCAACCGTTTCAATACAAGATCCATTTTTGTATTATGTGATTGAGCAGGGCATACATAATTACTATTGTGCAAATGAACTTTTTGAAACAAAAAAAATTCATTGCGTGCTTACCACTTATACTACTTATACGCATCATGGAATCATTGTTCGACATGCATTGAAACGAGGAATTGCGGTATATGCTTTTGGAAATGCGACTGAATTTTTGCTTAAACTTAAATTAGAATTCCCTTATCACTGTAAGGATTATACAAACTATGCAGAACAATTTTCACTTTTAGAAAATAAAGAGCAAAAACTAGCGGAAGCAAAAGAAAAGTTTGAAATGCGTTTTGCCGGAAAAATTGATGCTGCTCTTTACTACATGAGAAGTACCGGTTTTACGGAGCTTGACCCGAATGCCAAAAAAATATTTAAAGCAAGCGAACGCAAACGCGTGGTCATATTTTTACATTGTTTCTTTGATAGTCCACACATTTATCGTCACATGCTTTTTCCGGATTTTTATACCTGGTTGGAATTTACTTTGAGTGAAGCATTAAAAAATACCGAAGTTGATTTTTACGTAAAGCCTCATCCTAATGCGCTTCCGGGTAATGAAGAAATTGTGGAAGAATTTAAACAGCGTTTTAAAGGCATTCAATTTCTGGATAAAACAGTTTCAAACAATCAATTAATAGCTGAAGGATTTACTGCAGCCATAACTGTTTATGGAACCTTAGCACATGAATATCCTTATCGTGGTATTCCGGTTTTATGCGCCGGTGATAATCCGCATGCTTCATTTGATTTTTGTTATCAGCCAAAAAGCATTTCGGAATATGCAAACTCGATCCAAAACATTTCTCAACTTAAAGTAAAAGCGAGTGATCAAGAGGAAATATTAAAATTTTATTACATGCATAATTTAGTAAAAGCAAGCCCTATTGATAAAAACATCTTTGGATACAAGGAATACATTGGAAATGGCAATGATTCAGGAGCTTTGATTAAATTTTTAGATCGGTATAAAAATGATGCTGCTTCATTTGAGGATAAAATGAATTTTATTGAAAAGCAATTTTAAACAAGCAGCATGAATACACTTGCCCCCATTGTTTTATTTGCTTACAATCGTCCGCAACATTTGCGAAAAGTACTTGAAGCTTTGCAAAATAATAAACTTGCTGAAGAATCGGATTTATTTATATTTTGCGATGGACCTAAAGCTACTGCAACTGCTGAAGAGCTTGCTAAGATTGAAGCCGTAAGAGCGATTGCTGCCGAAAAAAAATGGTGTAAAACTGTTACCATACATGCACAAAGTAAAAACCGAGGATTAGCGAATTCAATTATTCAAGGTGTTACCGAAATTGTTTCATCCTTTCAAAAAATAATTGTTTTGGAAGACGACTTGGTTCCTTTCCCCTATTTTTTAAGTTATATGAATGCTGCTCTTGACATGTACGTGAACGAATCCGAGGTAGCATGCATATCCGCCTATGTATATCCTGTGAAATCAAAATTACCCGAAACCTTTTTTATTCAAGGAGCCGATTGTTGGGGATGGGCAACTTGGCAACGTGCATGGAATTGTTTTGAAGCGGATGGTAAAAAATTGTTGGATCAGATTGAATCGAATGCTTTGCAAAAGAAATTCGATTTTGATTTTACCTATCCTTATGTTCAGATGTTGAAAGATCAAATTAATCACAAAAATGATTCGTGGGCCATACGTTGGTATGCATCTGCATTTATTAAGAACATGCTGTGTTTGTACCCCGGCAAATCCTTGATTCAAAACATAGGAATTGATGGCAGTGGCACGCATAGCGGGAGCTCTGACAAATGGAATGTTGCAGAATTTAACGAGCATATAGTACTTCAAAAAAATCCAACTGTTCAACACAAAAATGGTTATAGGGCATTTAAACATTACTTTAAATCGTTACGTCCGGCTTTTAAACTGCGAGCTAAGAACTTTATTAAAAAAATACTTGGAAGGTGAAATTAAATTTCTGTACACTTTTTAATTCTGCCTACTTATCAAGAGGTTGGGCAATGTATCAATCGCTGCTTCAACAATGCGATGACTTTCATTTATACGTTTTTGCATTTGATGAGCTTTGTTACCATTTTTTAAAACAACAAAACGCTCCACATTTAACAGTTGTATCTTTAAAGGAATTTGAAAATGATGCACTGTTAGCTGTAAAACCAACCAGATCAGCTGCTGAATATTGCTGGACTTGCTCAGCTTCTACGATTCACTATTGTTTTGAAACCTTTCAATTATCCAATTGCACTTACATCGATGCCGATATGTTGTTTTATTCGGATCCGAGAATTTTAGTGGAAGAAATGGGCGATCATTCTGTTTTGATAACTTCTCATCGATATACTTCAGCTTACGACCAATCGCTTGCTAGTGGAAAATACTGTGTTCAATTTGTTTGTTTTAAGAACGATGTACGTGGTCGTGCAGTACTTCATTGGTGGAAAGATGCTTGTATTGACTGGTGTTATGCACGAGTTGAAAATGGAAAATTTGGAGATCAGAAATACCTGGACGAATTTGCTATACGATTTGAAGGTGTGCACGAATTGCAGCATTTAGGAGGAGGTTTGGCACCTTGGAATATTCAACAATACCAATTTAAGTATACCCACAAAAAGCTTCAGGGAATTGAAAAATTGAGTCAAAAAAGATTCGATGTGGTGTTTTATCATTTTCATGGATTAAAATTTTTTGAACCTAATATTGTTTCATTAACCGATGCTCAATACGCGATAAATTCAAGTATTCAGCAATTATTTTACTTTCCGTATATCAAGCACCTAAACCAGGCAAAACGGTTTATCAATTCAGTTGATACTAGTTTTAATCCGCATGGCAATTCAGGTTTGGCGCCTTATTCCAAGCTTAGTCTTAAAACTTTACTCCGCTTTTATAAAGAAGGTATTCAAAATTCGAGACGAAACATTTTAGGATTTGGTTTAAGAAAGAGAATACAACACCATTATTTTTTCGATAATACCGCCACTTAAATTCTTAGTTTTGTGTGCTGATAATACAACATGGCACATTTAATTAATTTAAAAACCTTTACCGACTCAAGAGGTAATTTAACCGTAATTGAGAAAGTAATACCCTTTGATATAAAACGTGTGTTTTATATTTATGGGGTTGACGATTCAAAGCGCGGTGGACATCGCCATCATAAAACCATACAAGCTGCTATTTGTATTAAGGGCTCATGTACCATTTACAATCACGATGGTAAAACAGAAACTACCTTTGATCTTACATCTCCCGACAAATGTTTATTGCTTGAAACACAGGATTGGCATACTATGTATAATTTTAGTAAAGATGCTATTTTGATGGTTTTTGCATCGGAGTATTTTGACGAAAACGATTATATTTTTGAACCTTATCAGGCATGATTGAATACGAAAATCTGGCAAAACTCAACCTATCTTTCTTTAATGAATATCAGCAAGTATTTAAAGAAATACTCGACAGTGGCTGGTTTATTTTAGGAAAAAAAGTACAGGAATTTGAAAATTCCTTTGCTGAATATTGTGGTACCAAACACTGTATTGGAGTTGCCAATGGATTAGATGCATTAATATTGGCTTTACGCGCCTGCAACTTCGAAAAGGGTAGCGAAATAATTGTGCCTTCAAATACCTATATCGCCACCATTTTATCTATTTTGCACAACAACCTGGTACCGGTGTTAGTTGAACCTGATATTCACACTTACAATCTAGATCCTACAAAAATTGAAGAAAAAATAACTTCTAAAACACGCGCCATTCTTGTTGTTCATTTATACGGCAAACTTTGTGAAATGGACAAAATAAACAAGTTAGCCGAATCTAAAGGCTTGTTGGTGATAGAAGATT
>DGQS01000024.1 GCA_002389785.1 Bacteroidetes bacterium UBA4408 | reverse complement strand
ACAAATGAACCTTCTCCATTGCTCTTGAATACACCCTGACGCTTTGCAAAATCAACATGAGCATTCACATTTTTGGTGCTGAAGGCCAATGCACTTAACTCGGCTGCATTGAGCTGAAAATCGGCAGTATCGGCATCAAAAGTGATTTTACCGTATTTCATGTTACTCGAAAATAAAGAGGCCTTTGAAAAGTCCATTCTACCATTACCGGTCATTCCTCCGGGGCTTAGTTTCGACTTACCAAACAATTCGGCCTGACCGTTATAAAAATCCATGGGTTTACGTATTCCGTTATCTTCCATGTAATCTTTGTAAGGCATCCAGTGCGCATACACACTATCTCCTTTCACAGGAGGAAACTCAAGGGCACCATCTTGCTCCTTATTGATAAAGCTTTCGGCAATGGCATTCATTGAATCTGGAAAGAAAATAAAATCCTTACTCTTGGTTACCGAGGTAACATAATCTAAGGTTCCATCCCCGCGCAATCCGCGATTACTGAGTTTGATGGTAGAAGTGTAAGTTCCTTTGTCGCCATACATGGGGAAACCACCTGCAGGAGTTTCACGTTTAAATCCAAGAGAATAATCTTCTTGCAAGCGAAGTGTTTCTTCAAAATCAGGAAATATTCCGCCCGACGAAAGTGTACCATTAAAGGCAAGCGCCTCGTTTGTAAAATTATCCAAACTGTCGATGGTAAAAGGCGTGAGTTTAAAGTAAAATTTATCGCGCTTGTAAACTCCCTTCTGAATTCCACTTCGTGAATAGTAAGCAAAAGATTCCTTCTTACTATTAAAAATCGGATAATCGGGATAATCAATTGTACCCGATTTATTGGTAGGACGATCGATCAACAAATCGCCGTTTACATTTTCAATTACTGTACGGCAGTTTACCAATTTGCGTTCGTTGTACTCGTTTACTTCTTTCGCAAGTACCTTTATTCGCAAGGAATCCACATTGGTAAGATTGATTTTAAAAAGCGTATAATCAAAATTAAATTCCTTCCCAAAAAATTGAAAACGACCGGCATTAACAACTCCTGCAAAATCGAAATCGCGGTTTTTATGAATCAACACCGTTTGGTCTTTGGGAAAAATATTTACATTTTGTGAATCACTTAAGAAAATGCACTCCACCCCATCAATGCGCAAATCGAAATTTAATAAGTTGATACTTGCATTGGTTTCGTTTCCTCCAACGGTGGAGTTAAACTGAATTACGTCGTAATCTCTTTTCTTTTCGCTGTTGCGGATATAATCAAACAAGCGATCTTTTACTACTACCTTATCCAAATCAACGTTGTAGGTTAAGAACCCGCCATTGGCTAAAATCATCAACATGGGTTTCACCTGATCGGGCGACAATTGCATGAAACGCGATAAACTGATAGGATCAAATTCCTTCCCTCCAGCATTTTGTTTCATCACAAATTGGCGAATGCGGTACAAGGGATTTACATCGTCCATGCCTTGTAGTTTTTCAAATCGTGCTGCTCTAAAAAATGCAGATGATTCAAACAAGGCATTACTTTGGGCACTACCTTTAATATTTTTCAATTCAATTTTTGGATCATCCATTTTCCAATAGAGTGCCTCAAAATACATGTCGAGTTTATGAAAGCTATCAAAATACGGAGTTCGCGCAGTTCCTTGCTGATCGCGAATTAGCACAACTTCCTTATCTTTAAAATTGAATTTTAACTGCAAGCCGGGATGATAAATTGAATCGCCTTCGTAATAGAAAGTAACTTCGGCTTTATCGGAAGTAAGTCGCTCCGGTTTCAAAATATATTGCAAGGAAGCCGACTTCATGAATAACTTTTTGTTGCGGTAAAAATTTAAATAGGCCGGATTGTCTCTATCGCCTGCACCAATTATTTTAGAACCCTTTACCGAAAAACCTCCATCGTAATCTACATTGGCAAAAATGCCCGAAATAACCAGGCGCTTATCGTATGAATCGAATTGAGGATACACCGCACGTTCCTCGGTCATGTTTACAAACACTTTATCTTGCAAAACTCCCAACAAGGGTTTTTGAAAATACATGCTGTTGTGGTACAATACCGAATCGGCTTTGTACTGCGAGGATTTAAAATTGATGCTATACCTTTTTAAATCGGCATATGCTTGTTCGGCCGGAACTCCTGCACGCAACCAGTTTACAAGTCCTCCCTTACCTACCCATCGTTGGGTGCTGGGATAGTAAGTACCGGTGGTACGCATAATCAATGAGCTATCTTCCTTGATGATGCAACGCAAATCGGTTTCACCAAAAACAACTTTCGGAACTGAGTCAAATTCAAAGGTGTAATTGTTGCCGCTGGCTTTCCACTCCAGTGTTGAATTTTTGAAAATGGTATTGGTCGAAAATAAATTATCGCTCATTTCAATAAAGTCGCTGAACTTGGTGGCGCTTTTACCCAGTATTTTATCGATACTCAATTGCCAGGCAGTAAAGCTTTTATCGCTTTGACCGGAGTTTACAAAATTCATTGCCGAGGAAAGGTAATTTTTGAAATCGGGAAAATATTTCAAACGTTTTGCAAACATTAAATTGCAAGTGCTGATAATAATGGATTGCTGACTGCTGTTGAATTTATTTCCGTTCCAGGCCAATTCAAATTGCTCCATAAATTCGCGGGTGGCTTTCTTGTCTTGTTCCTCCATTTGCTCGGTTACTTTTTTTAAGAACTCGGCCGGATCATCCGGAAATACCTTCTTAACTAAAGTTTGAGAAAATGAAGTTCCCGCCAAAAGCAAAAAGCTAAGCAGGAGTAGCACTCGATTATTTAGTTTTTTCATCGTACTATTTTTGAAAATGAAGCAAGCACCAATTATTTTTTACCAATTTATTTTTTAGTTGCAAGTGAAGCTTTTCTGCAACTTCAATTAAAGCAGGAGCATCTACTTCAAAAAATCCGGAAATGAGCAATTCTCCTTCTTTTTGGAGTGATGTGACATAGTGTTTCATATCGGCAAGCAAAATATTGCGGTTGATGTTGGCCAGAATTAAGTTGAACATTTTATCCTTTATGAGCGCAACATCTCCCAGCTTTACCTCTATAGCAAAGCAATTATTCAATTTGCAATTCTCCAGAGAATTCTCATAACTCCAGGCATCGTTGTCAATGGCTGTAACCGATTGGGCATTTTTTAATGCCGCTAAAATAGCCAGCACCGAAGTGCCGCATCCCATATCCAACATGGCTTTGTTGCTTAGGTCCATGCCCAACAAACTGTGCAACATCAGGTAGGTGGTTTCGTGATGTCCTGTACCAAAGGACATTTTAGGTTCTATGACAATGTCGTATTGATGTGCCGGATTTTTAATGTGGAAAGGTGCTCTCACGCCGCATTTTCCATCTACATCAATGGCTTCGAAATTGCTTTCCCAGCTTGCATTCCAGTTTTGAGAAGGAATTACTAACGATTCATAAGTAACCTTGCACTCGGTATCGTTGTATTGTTGCACCAAGGCAGCCAGTTTATCGGCAGCATAATTTGATTGAGGAATATAACTTTGTAATCCGCTTGGGGTAGCAATAAAACTTTCGTAGCCTAAAGCAGCTAAATCAACTGTTATCAATTCATCGTAAGGATGAAGCGGTGTTATTTTTAAATTTACTTCTATATATTCCATACTCGATTTGGCCTGCTCTACCGCTCAAATATAAAAGAAATCTCAACTCATTTTTAGCCAATTTTTCAACAAGTTACGGACAAAGAATAGTGCTCTTAGTGTTTTTCTTTGTGCCCCTTGTGGTTAAAAAAAAGCTGAACCACGAAGCACACTAAGTAAAGCACAAAGTTCACTAAGGAAATTAAAAAAAATTAAAAGGAATTAGCAATGCTAATGAAATCCTTAGCCTTTAATGATGCTCCTCCAATTAGCCCACCATCCACATCCGGCTTACCGAATAACTCAGCTGCATTACCTGCATTGCAACTTCCTCCATACAGGATGGTACAATTTTGCGCTGCCTCATTACCGTATTTTGCTTCTAAAGTTTTGCGAATAAAAGCATGTATTTCCTGCGCTTGATCGGCGCTTGCTGTTACACCGGTACCAATTGCCCACACAGGCTCATAAGCAATCACCACTTTCGAAAAATCTTCTTTACTTAACTGAAACAAGCCATTGCTCAGTTGATTGGCTATCACGGTAAAATGCTCCCCTGCCTCCCGCTGCGCCAATGTTTCGCCGCAACAAAACAGCGGAGATAAATTAGCTGCCAGTGCACGGTTCAACTTTTTTACCAACACTGCATCCGATTCATTATAAAGTGCACGCCGCTCTGAATGCCCAATAATTACATAGTTTGCTCCAACACTCGCAATCATTTTTGCCGATACTTCTCCGGTATAAGCACCCGCATCTTCATCAGCACAATTTTGTGCCCCCAGCGCCAGCTCTTCGCAATCGCTCAAAGCATTGTTAATTGCATGTATGTATGGAAAAGGAGGACAAACAATTAATTGAACAGCCTCAGGCGTAGCAGCTTGCAACTCCGATTTTAGCGCAGTTGCTAATTCAGTGGCTTCCGACAAGGTTAAATTCATTTTCCAATTTCCGGCTACTATTTTCTTTCTCATGTTCCATTTGTTTTTATCCACTTGCAAAGTAAAGAAATACTCTATCATTCTATCAAGTGATTTTAAATTTCTAAATTCAAAATTCGTGCATCAACCTTGAAGTATCAGATTATAAAAGGGATTACCGCTTTACGCTCTTTGGGATAGTCTTCAAATTTTTGAAGGTACCAGCGGTGATGCGAAATTGCCCTGGGTAGTAAATTCGCCAAGGTCCAAACTAAAAATGCCAGGGCCGGTAAATTCCAACACATCAATGCAAAGCCGCTCCATTCAACTATTTCACCAAATAAATTAGGACAACTGATAACATTAAATAATGCACCCTGTGGAATTACATACTGCTGACTACTCTCCTTTCTCATATTAATTAAACGCGTATCGTATATCCAATTAATGCACAAGCCGGCACAAAATAGTAGCGCGCCTAAAATAAAATGCATGCTCATAAAATCGGCACTGGTATAGCTGGCAAAATTTGCAAAATAATAGCCCAAGGATGAGCCGTTCACTACATTGAATAAAATAGCGGAAACCACAATGAGCAGCGGCATTTTTTTGCCTTTGGTTTTTATTCGCAAGGGAAAAATAAAAGTCCGGTTTAGGTAATGAAAGAAAAATAATGCTAGCAACATCCATGCATAATTCGTTAGAGGAACACTAGCTTCACGCATAAAATAAAGCAGGCAAAGCATCACCGGAACTTCCATCAGTATCCATCCCAGGCGGTTGCTTATCATTGGTCCCCAGCCGCTGCTGCTGTGCCTTCCATAAGGTGCTGTTACTTTAAGTAAAATAAAAAAGGTTACAATCCCAACAGCCATCCAGGCTAAAATTAATTGCTCATAAGTACTGTAAAGCATAGTTCGTTTTAAATAAAATTTTCTGCCTATTCGCAATAATACAACAATAGCAATTAAGTTGTACAAGTCGAAATTAATCGTGTTTTCTATTATTTAAAAATTAAAGTTTAACCACCAAGAGCACAAAGTTTGCACAAACGACACAAGAAATAATTTAATTATTCCGCTTGCTGCCCTTTGTATTTTTCTTCGTGACTCCCTCTGGTTTAAAAGCCTTTCTTCTCTATTTTTTACTTGCATTTGATTCAAATTTAGTTGAATCTACCTTTATAAAATCAGAATCAATAAAAGGCTTTGTATCGAAAAATTATATTCAATGGATCGGCCTTTGAGAAATTGACGTTAAGAAATTTAAATTCATTTTTATGCGCCGGCCAGTGAAAGCAATCCTCGAGCGAGTGAAAGAATTTCAATAGCCAACAGCATATAATCGAGCGCTTGGGTTGCGTTGAAAAAATTAATTTAAATTTTAGTCAATTTATCATAAGCCTTGATTTTTTGTTTCTTTTTGATCAAGCAAAAAGAAAGGAATCACAATAGAGACAAAGGATTTGAAATAGCTAACTAAACTATATTGGATGAATTAATTAAAAAAAAATCAAATAAGTGAAAACAATCCAAATTAATTGCATTGATGCGACTATAAGTAGAAAAGCGGATAAGCTTATAAATTGATATTACCAGCATTGGACGAATGAATCTACATTTTCATGATTTTAATATACCTATGCGCCTTTGTTCCTATAATTTTAACTAATGAAACAGAATAAAATTTTTCGCATGATTAGAATTTATTAATGGAACGCAGATTTAGCGCCTGCCTGCCCTAACTATGCAATCGCAATGGAAGGCAGGGATTATTATGATTAACGCTGATTTGTTTTCGATGCAAATAATACTTAGCCTTTCAATTTTATCGATTATCCCTGGAGTAAGTAAAAAATTTATCGAGTTATAACTGCGGATAATCATACTAAATTTTGCTGCTTCATCCAAACCAAAGTATCGGAAAGCGTTTGCTCAAAATCGCGGCAATGATATCCCAGTTCGTTCTGCGCCTTTGCACAGCTAATGTGCCTGTTCCCATGCTTTAAAGTATGGAGCGACTCCCGGGTATATAAAGCTTGCTGTTTCGTTAGCTTCGCAAATGCAGTTATAAAAGGCAATCCCACATAAGCAAGTTGAATGGGAATAACCGCCAATTTATTTTTAATGTTGCCCTGCTTGCTAAGTAAACGATACATATCACTTAAAGTATAATACTTTCCTGAAAGCAAATAACTGTTTCCCGGCTTCCCCTTTGAAATAGCCGCCACCACAGCCTGTGCAACATCGCGTACATCGCAAAAATCGAAACCGCCTTGCACCAGCATGGGTACTTTTTTATGTAATAAATCGAGTATGGCCTTGCCCATTAAAGATGGCATAAAATCAGGTGGACCAACAATTGCGGTTGGATTTAACACCAGCGTTTCAAAATTGGGTGAGTTTTGTGCAAGCACAAATTGCTGTGCATCGCGTTTCGATTTATCGTATTGAGGAGCTGCAGGAGTGCAATAAGGCGAGTTTTCGTTGAGCGGCAAATGTGCAGGACTTTGCTCATAGGCATGTATGGAACTCAGGTAAATAAAGCGTTTTACCTTATTTTGCTGAGCGGCTTTTACTAAGTTTTGCGTCCCCTTCACATTGGTTTCGTACACCGATGCATCGCTATTGCTGTTGATAGAAATTTTTGCAGCGCAATGAATTAGCACATCGCAGCTCGAAGTAAAACTGAGTAATGATTCGGCATGGTTTAAATCGCCGGTAAAAAGCCTTAGTGCCGGATGACTGAAAGCAAGTGCTTTTTTATGTTGCAGTACATTTACTTCAAATCCTTTTTCAACCAACAACTGCAATACTACAGCACCCAAATGACCAGTAGATCCGCTAAGCGCAATTCGCATACTCGATTAAAATTTTAAAAGTACCGGCAAGTTAAATTTTTTTTGGATATGGATTTTGTGTGAGTGCATCCTGTTGAAATAGTGTTAGTGCTATTTAGATAATCACAATAATGAGTAGGTGCCGGTGCCCAAAATAGGCGAATTGTTTATTCATTCTATGCATTCATACAATAATATTGTTTCAATAGAGTTAAATTTTAGAATAAAAATGCCACAAATACAGTTTGAATCTAGTTAAATAAGATTTTCTAAAAATTACTTCAAAAAATTAGCAACACTAAAGCTTTGCAATTTTGTGTTCATGCTTCAAACAAATAGTATTTATGCTGCATATAGCATCTTGCACACGTAATCGTTTTAGTTATCTTTGATACACAGCTATCTAACATATCATGAAAAGAATCGCCTTTACTTTTTTCTGCATCTTTTGTTTTTCTCTTTTAACTTCTCACCAAGTTGTTGAAACATGGAGTAAACAAAGCAATAAATATGGTACCAATTTTATAGTGGATTCAGCAGGAAACAGTTATTTGTTTACTATTGGATCAACTACTTCAGCTTTCCTAAAAAAAGTAGATGCGGGAGGTACAATTTTATGGACAAGAACCTTTTCAGATACTCTTTTCCCTCTTCATTACACTACCAAAACGTTATTTGACAAGCTGCAAAATCCGGTTCAAATTGACCACCCTCGCCGGTTGAAACTGACCACCTTTGACCGGTTCAAATTGACCAGTGCAAACCGGTCCAAATTGACCACCTAAAAACGAAGAAAAAAGTTGATGCTTTAAGGGCCCCATTTTTTGCAAGTTTTGAGTAATCAAACTTAGCAAAAAATGGCAAACAACCCGATAAGCATGAA
>DGQS01000124.1 GCA_002389785.1 Bacteroidetes bacterium UBA4408 | reverse complement strand
CAAAAACTACTAAAAATAAAAGGCTATAAACTATCTTTTTCATATAAATAAGGTTGTTGTGATTATTTTTTGTTGTTAGTTTTTTCCGCTTCTTCCAACTCATTTTTTTGCTTTTCAATAATAAGCTGTTGTTGAGCAGGACTCAAGATGCTACCATCGCTTTGTACCCATGGTTTAGTGCTGTAAAACCAACCTTTAAAAGCACGTACTTCTTCAGCATAATTAGGTTCATTGGGGTTTTGCTTATAACTTTCTCTTTTCAATTCATTCGCACTTTTCTTTCCGCTACCGTCTTCTTCTTCCAAACCAACTTCCTTTTCAAATGGGTCACCTCCTTCTTGAGCTCTATCCCATGGCTCTTCAGGGAGAAATCTATCGGTAAAAAATTCTTTAAATGCTTTAACTGTTTCGTAATAATTTGCATTTGGATCATTCATCATACTAATCCAAACAGGATTGTTTTTATAGTCTAGCTTAGTTGTTGTGGTTACTTGAGCATTTGAAATTGCTGCATTTAGTGCTAAAAGACAGAAAATTGATAGCACGATACTTAATTTAGTTTTTCTTGAATTCATCATGAGATTGAGTGAGTTTGAAATGATGTTGTTATTTAATTGGAATAGCCACAATATTAGCAAAAATACGCAGAGGATAATCTGAAATTAGTCACAAAATATAGGTAATATTATTACCTACTTTTCAAGTGTAAGTGAGGTTTAACAAAGGATGGCGTTGGTCAAACTGTATCGGTTCAAATTACCTTGTTAATAAAAGATTTGCTGCAATTTAAAAGTCGCAGTTTCTTTAATTCTTGCCTCCTAAAAGTTAATCAATGAACTGTTTACTACTAAAGAATTTTGTTTCTTTGTAGACAAAATCGACACCTTGAGAGCACTTGAATTTAAATCTACGGGCTATTCAGCTTTTTTTAGTTCCAATTTTTACGAGTTAACCAATGATTTTTTTTCGAACATCAAAAAAAGTTATTCCAGTTTTGTTGTATTGTTGGATGAAAACACCAGTAAACACTGTTTATCCCC
Organism: Bacteroidetes bacterium UBA4408; assembly: GCA_002389785.1. Classification (GTDB taxonomy): domain Bacteria; phylum Bacteroidota; class Bacteroidia; order UBA4408; family UBA4408; genus UBA4408. Next base: position 13,977 of record DGQS01000124.1, on the reverse strand, counting down.
ACTACTCATTGAAATAGATTTTTTAAAAAATGCTTTATTTATCGAAATTGAAAGTGGTGAGCAGAATAAAAACATCAACACTTGTATTAAAATATGGGAACAACTTAGCCACGTAAAGGCGGATAGAAAAACTTTACTGATTAATTTAGGTGGTGGAGTAATTTGCGATTTAGGAGGATTTGTTGCAAGTACCTACAAACGCGGAATTGATTTTGTAAATTTTCCAACCACTTTGCTTTCTCAAGTTGATGCATCAATTGGGGGCAAAGTTGGCATAGATTTACATTCACATAAAAATATGATTGGCCTATTTTCGAACCCTAAAGCTGTATTTGTTTATCCTGCTTTTAATACAACACTACCTGAAAGGCAGTTAAGATCGGGATTTGCAGAAGTTATAAAACATGCACTCATTGCTGACGATGCTTTATGGAAATTGATCAAAAAATATTCACTTGCTGCGAACACAGTTTCTCCCTATATCGAAAAAAGCATTCGCATTAAAAATCAGGTGGTGAAGCAGGATTTTGAAGAAAATAACTTGCGTAAAATTTTAAATTTTGGACATACAGTTGGTCATGCGATTGAAAGTTTATCCTTACAAAAAGATAAAAATTCATTGCTACATGGAGAAGCAATACGAATTGGAATGCTATGCGAAACCTATCTATCGCATAAAATTGCAGGATTACCTAAAAAACAATTCAACGAAATAATTCAGTATTTTATCGCTGATTTACCGGTATATAAAATTAAGCGAGCTGATTTTGCAACCTTACTTGACTTTATGCGTAACGACAAGAAAAATCAGGACACAACTATCAATTTTTCGTTGCTTACTGAAATAGGAAAATGTAAAATCAATTGTACAAGTTCAAGCGAACTAATTAATGAATCTTTTGAATTTTACCGAAAACTGCATGGATGATATATACCATTTCTAAATCACCCAAAAGTCTGATTGGCGAAGTTCATTTACCATCATCTAAAAGTGAAAGCAACCGAGCACTTTTGATTCAGGCTTTAAGTCAACAAAAATTTACGATTGCCAATCTTTCAGATGCTAAAGATACGCTAGTATTGAAAGACATTCTCGAAAACTGCCATCAAGAAAATTATTTTGACGTTGGACCTTCGGGAACTGCTATGCGCTTTTTAACGGCCTATTTTGCAGGTATTCCGGGAACAAGAACCTTAACAGGAAGTGCGCGAATGAAAGAGCGTCCACTTGCGTTATTAGTTGAAGCACTTAGGAAGTTGGGAGCCAATATCACCTATCTTGAAAAAGAAGGTTATCCTCCTTTAAAAATTGAAGGGGCAAAATTGTCTGGTGGAAGTATAGTTATTGACGGTAGCATGAGTAGTCAGTATTTATCAGCATTGGCAATGATTGCTCCTACTCTGCCGCAGGGATTAAAAATAAAATTAAGTGGGGAAATTATTTCTAAACCCTACCTATTGATGACCCTTAAAATGATGGAACGTTTTGGTGTGAAAAGCACTTGGAAAAATGCTGAAATTGAGATTGCACCTCAGTCTTATTCCTATACAAAAACTGATAGTTATGTTATTGAAGGCGATTGGAGTTCTGCATCGTATTGGTTTCAAATTGCAGCCTTTGCCAAAGAGGTTGATTTTTGTATGTGGGGCCTTAAAAAAGAAAGTTTACAAGGAGATTGTACGCTGGTTGAGTACTACCAACCATTGGGTGTTGAAACTACATTCATTGAAGGAGGAATAAAATTAAGTAAAAAACCCATCCATGTACCGGTCGATAATATTCACATAGAATTGTTGCAAACGCCTGATATTGCTCAAACATTGGCAGTTACTTATGCAGCTAAAGAAATATATGCCGAACTATATGGCTTACGCACGCTGCGCATTAAAGAAACCGATCGTATCAAAGCTTTGATAGCCGAACTGAAAAAAATTGGTGTTGAAGCCATTGATTTGGATATTGGCAATTTGTTGATTCCAAAAATTAAAAAATCCATTCATCCGCCAACTGCTGTGTTTAAAACTTATGAAGACCATCGAATGGCAATGTGCTTAGCGCCATTATCGATGTTGTTTGATAGCGTTTCTATTGAAAATCCTGAAGTGGTTGTAAAATCGTATCCTCACTTTTGGGACGATTTAAAATCGGTTGGGTTTGTAATAAAATAAGCCGCAGTTGAATGCCGTACAGCTTTATAATTTCAGGTTTGAAATAGCCCTGCTGCCAATTAAAAGCTAATGCGAACTTGCACTTTTATTTCAGATTTTTTATTTCCAATAACGGTATCCAAACTTCCTGAATTAGTAATAACAAACACGTTCGGGTTAGTGAAATAAGTTTGAGCATAGCGTACCCAAAGCTCAATGTTGCGATTTACTTCGTAATTTACTAAAGCAAAAAATCGACTTCCCTTGCCCGAAAAAAATGGAATCGAATTCGCATACATTACATCATTTTCATAAGTATATACCCTGGCATCAAACGACTCGGTTTGAAACAACATATAGCGCCCTATCAGCGACAGCTTTAAACCGCGAGGCTTGTATTTAATATCTTGAAAAAATAGATAACCATTGCTGGTAGCTGCATCTCCCTTTTTGTAAGTAATTAATTCAACTCTATTGGCAAATTTCCATTCGCTGTTTGCAGCATAGGATATATTAAAACGATAATTGGTGCGATAGGCATCTACTAAATAATCTATGCGATCAACCACCTCAGGAGTATTTACCGGTTTTAATTTTGTTCGTACCCGAAAGTACATATCAATCATTTTGCTTGGTGTATAATTTAATTGCGCAAAATAATCGAATCCATGCGATGGAGCACTAACCTGATATTTTAACCATGGAAAAGTAAAACTATCGAAATAGCCTGCGAGTACAAACTTGGGAAGTATTTTTGCATTGGCACCAATAAACAAGCCTTTTTCGTTGCTGTTGTTGTAATTCTCACCAAATGCAGCAGACTTTGCAAAGTGAAAATCTTTTGCATAATTGCGATGAAAAACTGAAACCGAAAAACGCTGATCTAAATTTATTAAAGCACCGTTTAAATATGCCATTCCACCATTTTCACTTCTCGAAACTTCGCCGAATAAAGTAAAATTACGCCATAAATACATGTAATCTGCACCTAAATTTAAGTTGTGATTTTTATTAAAATCAAATTTGTTGTAAGTGCTTAAGTTGCGATTTAACTTGGCTTTATAATCCGTTTTTACACCGGTAAAACCAAGCGAAAACTTAGATGAGACGTAGGAAATGTTCCCACCCATAATTTGTTCGGTAATTCCATCCTTATCGGCAACTTCAGCTTTGGTACGATGGAGGCCGGAAGTTTGAAACGAACTAAACTCTTCGGCCGAATTATTGGCTGTATCCAAACTGGTAATGTTTGCATCAATTTTTTTTACGCTGCCAAAAACAGTTAGTTCTAATTTTTTTAAAGCTACAGTGGCACCTCCTCCTCGCAAAAATAAATTTTCATCTACCGAATTATATGCACTCAAGCCTCTTGCGCTTCGCTTAATTGCCGTAGGATCGGCAGTTTTTCCATAAGCTAATCCACTCCAAAAAGTTAAGCCTTGTCCAAATTGTGCCTGGTAATCACCAATTGCCAGGGCTTTTAATTTGCCAAACTTTTTTAGGAATAAATGCGCAGAATAAAAATCAAATCCATTTTTCTGAGTGCCCTTAAAAAATTCTTCACCGGGGTCTTTTTCGGCAACTACACCAAAATTAATTTTGTTGGTATACACAAAATTTAATCGTTCATATAATTTATATTGAGGTCCCAAATAATACGAATTAGGAGATTCCAATTTCATACTATCGGTTAAAAAAGTTGCAGCAAAATATCCTAACTGTTGTTCTATTACCTGCTGATAGCGTGAAACAAACTGAAATTTTCCATACTTAAAAATTTCTTTCATGCTCACGTGTGGGTTATCAAAATTATTCTCAACTTTTACGTAAGGAAGTATTTTGTTTATCACATCCAGGTCAAATGATTCAATTGCTTGAAGCTCGTAAATGGTCATGAGCTTTCCATTTTTTTCGATGTGTTTTAATAAATAATTTATTTGTAAATCGCTCAGCAACTCCAAACGTAATAGCTCTTCTCTGTCGGTATAATTAAGATTTATTGGATGTTGAATATAATACTGTAATTCTTCCAGCAAGATGGTAAAATCGGTTTCTTCATTATCGGCATTTTCAGCAGCATTTTCTATTTTTTGCTGAATGTCTTGCTTGGTCTCTCTTTCCTGTGAATAGAGCAAAGTAGGAACAACCAAAAAGGTTACAAGTAGAAGTACACCTATTACAAATGAGTAGCCATTTTTCATGCGATGAACTTACTTTATTCGGTAGCTAAATCCTAAATGCGGAGTAAATCCGAGTTGTTGATGATAAGTAGCAGCCACATCGAGGTTAATTTGTTTGAGACGTAAGCCAAATCCAAACGAACTAAGGGTAGGCTGTGTACTAATTCCGGCGCGTAAATAAAACTGTGGAATCACTCGATATTCAATTCCGGTTTTAAAAATGGGTTTATAGTTAATGTCCTTTTCTGCTTCAACAGCCCAAAACACTTTGTCCGAAAAAACATAATTCGCGCCTATTTTAATAATGGTTGGAATTTTTTCCTTGTTATAGTCGGCACTTTTAGCGCGGGTGGGATTAAAAACGTGTGCCCCAACAAAAAGCCCTTTTACAAGTTTTGCCTGCACTCCAAATTCGGCTGCGATTGTTCCACTTTTTCCATAATTATCTCCAATAAATTTACTTAGATAATCGAGTTGAACAGCGGCAGAAAAATTTTCGCCTAATTTTTTTGCAAACGCTAAACCGATTTTATTTTCGTTGTACTTATTGTATCCAAAGCGCGAATAACTCAACCCAAAGGTTCCTCCTTTAATTGGCAAAACTCCGGAAAATGCATTATAACCAAGTTGTGGCAACATAAATTTCCGTTCGGCATACACACCAATTTCGATGGTATCTATACGTGCCAATCCTGCCTGGTTATTTTGTGTACTCCACAAATCGTTTAAGGTAACACTTGCGCCACCCAATGCTGCTGAACGAGCACCAAGGGGGAGATTATTGTTGGAGGCAAAAGTTTGCAGCTGCCAAAAAACAATCAGTATAAAAATACATTTTACAGATTTCATGAACATGAAAATTAAGAGCGTAAACGAAATTTAAATTCCTTGTCAGTTAACTCCACTTCTGAACGCATTACCTTGGTTTTTAATTCTTCTTTAAAAGCGAGTATTTTTTGAAGTACTGTTTCATCAGAAGTTCCAATAATTTGTGCTGCAATAATACCGGCATTTTGAGCTGCATTTAAAGCAACTGTAGCAACCGGCACTCCGTTAGGCATTTGTAAAATCGAAAGTATACTGTCCCAACCATCAATGCTATTACTTGATTTTACCGGTACACCCACTACCGGGAGTGGACTAACAGCAGCAACCATTCCGGGTAAATGTGCAGCGCCTCCGGCACCGGCGACAATCACCTTCAACCCTCGATGATGCGCATTAGCAGCGTATTCCATCATCTTCTGAGGAGTTCGGTGTGCCGATACGATACTGATTTCGAATGGAATTTCAAATTTTTCTAGTATTTGCGCAGCTTCGTTCATGATTGTAAAATCAGAACTGCTTCCCATTATTATTCCTACAAGTGGTTGTAACATAGGTTGAAAATAGCGTATTTAATTTAATCAGCAATCACTTTCAAATTATTTTTCACAAAAATAGCTGTCTCTTTTGCTTTTTCCATGGATGGATGAAGCACAGTAACATGTCCCATTTTACGAAAAGGTTTAGTTTTCTTCTTTCCATATAAATGAAGGTAAACACCTTCAATTTTCAAAATCTCTTCACGCCCTTCATAAACAGCTGTTCCCTCATATCCAGGTTCACCTAATAAATTTATCATAACCGAAGGTTGAATCAACGAACTTGAACCAAGCGGTAAATTTAAGATCGCACGCAAATGTTGTGCATATTGCGAAGTATAATTTCCTTCAATGGTTTGATGCCCACTGTTGTGAGGTCGTGGTGCCATTTCATTCACCAGCACTTCACCGCTTTTGGTAACAAAAAACTCGACCGCCAATAAGCCTACGATGCCCGTTTTTTCCACAAGAAGTTTGGCAATTTCCTGCGCTCTTTTTTCAATCTCAGGAGTTACCGCTGCCGGTGAAAACAAAAACTCAACAAGGTTTTCGCTCGCATTAAACTTCATTTCAACAGCCGGATAAATCGCTATTTCACCACTTAAATTACGTGCAGCAATGACTGCAATTTCAGTTTCAAAATCAATTAATTTTTCGAGAACAGATGGTGCATCAAATGCGGAATTCACATCTAATAAGGAGGCAATTTTTGTTACCCCACGACCATCGTATCCACCTGTTCGCAATTTTTGCATACAAGGAAAATGTATAGCATGTTCAAGCAATGCTTCTTTATTATCAATCAGAAAAAATTCTGCAGTTGGTATCTGGTGCTCTTTGTAAAATAATTTTTGACGACCCTTGTCTTTAATCATCCTTAAAACTGAAGGTTGCGGAAACACCTGAAGTCCTTCGGCCTCAAGCTGTTCAAGCGCCTCTACTGAAACATTTTCAATTTCTATGGTCAACAGGTCAACTTGCTTACCAAATTGATACACAGAATTAAAATCCGTTAAACTACCCTGCACAAATTCAGTAGCAAATTCAGCACAGGGAGCTTGTTCATCGGGATCCATAACGTGTATGGAAAGTGTGTGATTCATGGCTTCCTGAATAAGCATGCGGCCTAACTGCCCTCCACCAAGAATACCTAATCTGACTTTTTTATCGCTAGCTTTAAACATGTGGCAAATATAAATGTTATTCAGCTGAATCAATTTTGTATTTTGTTTTACTTTTGAAGGTTGATAAAGTATTTTATGCCGGATAATTTTTCGTTTACCGAACGTAGCAAAGCACTGGGTTGTTGTGTAATGATTCCAACTTACAACAATGCTACAACCCTTGAAAATGTAATACGTTCAGTTGCTTCCTACACAACTCAAATTGTTGTCATTAATGATGGGGCAACGGATGACACAGCGCATATTCTTGAAAAATTTAGCTTTTTGCAGGTACTAACTCATGAACACAATAAAGGCAAAGGTGTTGCACTACGCAATGGATTTAACTTTGCCTTGCAACTTGGTTATACCTATTGCATTACAATTGACTCAGATGGACAGCATAACGCGGATGACCTTCCTAAATTTATTGAAGCCATCGAAAATAATCCGGGAGCAATTATCATGGGAGCACGAAACATGAATCAAAGCAGCGTGCCGGGTAAAAGCAGTTTTGGAAATAAATTTTCTAACTTTTGGTTTCGATTCGAAACAGGAATTAATTTGCCGGATACACAAACCGGATATCGTCTGTACCCTTTAAAAAGTGTGTGCGCTTTGCACTTGTTTACTACTAAATTTGAGCTCGAAATAGAAGTGATTGTAAAAGCTGCATGGAAAGGAGTTCCTATATTATCTATTCCTGTTAGTGTATATTATGCACCAAAAGAAACCCGCATTTCTCATTTCAGGCCTGTACCCGACTTTACACGAGTAAGTCTTCTCAATACGTACCTGGTAATATTAGCCATCTTGTGGTATATTCCAATTCGCTTTTTAACGCATCTTACCCCAAGTAATATCCGTGCGTTTGTAATCCGCTATTTTTTAAATCCAAGCGAAAGTTCAGGACAAAAAGCGGTAGCTATTGGCTTTGGAGTTTTTATGGGAATTGTTCCAATTTGGGGATTTCAATTATTAGTAGGGATAGCCATTTGTCATTGGCTAAAAATTAACAAGGCCATTTTTATTACTGCTGCACATATTAGCGTTGCTCCGTTGATTCCCTTTGTGGTTTACTTAAGCTTCTTAACAGGAGGTTGGGTACTGAATGAACCAAGTACACTCCGAGAATTTACCACTTTAATTTCATTGGAAGCCATCCAACAAAACTTTGTTCAATACCTCGTGGGTAGTATGGTATTGGCTATAATTTCGGGACTATCTTTCGGTTTATTCAGTTACTTTTGCATGCTGCTTTACAAAAAAATAAAAAAGGGCTAAGCATGGACATTTCTGGAATTTTCATTTTTATATATCGCTTCTTCAAAAAATTTCGCCTGCTATTTTTCTTGTTTACTGCACTAATTATAGGTGCTGTAGCTTATTTTGCTGCTCAAATAAAACTAGAGGAAGACATCAGTAAAATGATGCCGGGCGATAAAAAAGTTGCACAACTAAATTTTGTTTTTCAGAATTCTAAATTTTTAGATAAGCTCACATTTACCTTGAGTTTAAAAGATAGCAATACTACAAATACCGAAACACTAATTAGTTGTGCAGATAGTTTGGTTCAACGTATGGAGCATCGCTTTAAGCCTTCAAAAGTAAAAGAAGTAACTGCGAGAGTTTCCGACGATGTGCTCATGCAAGTGTACCAGACATTTTATGATAATTTACCCATTTTTTTAGACGAAAAAGATTACCGAGAACTCGACCGCTTAACCAGCGATACTGCAATTTCCACTACAATTGAAGCAGATTACAAAGTTTTGCTTTCTCCGGCCAGTTCAATGTTAAAACAAACCATAAGTCGTGATCCGTTGAACCTTACTCCTCTTGCATTAAAAAAATTACGAGCACTGCAGTTGGATGATAATTTTGAAATGGTGGATGGCTATATTTTTACAAAAGATAAAAAGCATTTATTATTTTTTGTAACTCCTCACGATTCAAAAAATACTGCACTAAATGCAGCTTGGATAAACGAAACAAATCACTTGCTGGATACCCTTCACGAAGAATTTCCTCAAGTACATGCCGAATATTTTGGAAGTGTGGCAGTGGCAGTTGCTAACGCCGAACGGATAAAAAAGGACGTTACAATGACGGTAAGCATTACAATATTTTTCCTGTTTCTATTCATTTCCTTGTTTTTCCGTCGGTTTTTCATTTTCTTTTTACTCTTTATTCCGGTTGTTTTTGGTGCAGCATTTTCACTTGCCATGCTCTTTCTAATTAAGGGCAGTGTTAGTGCAATTGCGATTGGAGCCGGGTCCATTGTGTTGGGAATTACCATTAATTATTCATTGCATTTTTACACACACTACCGACATACCGGATCCATTCTTCAAAATTTAAAAGACCTTGCCAATCCAATGACAATTGGTGGATTCACCACAATAGGTGCATTTTTGTGCTTGCTAAGTATTAAGTCGGAAGCACTGCAAGATTTTGGGATGTTTGCTGCGTTTAGTTTGATAGGTGCCTCGCTTTTCACTTTGCTCATTTTACCTCATTTTTTTAAAGAAACCACAACGGTACAACATGCTTCAACAAATTTTATTGATCGGCTTTCTTTTTATCAATTTAACAAAAACAACTACTTAATTGCAGGATTGGTAATTGCAAGCATTGTTTGTTTTTATTTTGCTCAAAAGGTAGAATTTGAAAGTGATGTAATGAAAATGAATTACATCACTGAAAAACTAAGCAACGCTGAAAAAAATTTAAATCAAATCAGCACTGTTTCTCACAAATCGGTCTACCTGGTATCGAGCGGAAAAAATTTGAATGAAGCATTACTTGAAAATGAAAAACAAAGCAAAAAATTAACCCAATTACTTGCCGATAAAAAAATAAAAAGTTACTCCGGAGTTAGCACACTGCTGCCTTCTCAGGAAATGCAACAACAACGCATACAACGTTGGAAGGAGTATTGGACAAGTGAAAAAATTAACGCTGTTAAAAATTCCTTGATAACACATAGTACTCCTTTTAAATTTAAACCCACGGCTTTCAATGAATTTTACAGTTCAGTGGAAAAAACTTTTACACCCTTATCGGATGAAACATCGGATCAATTAAAAAAATTGTTCCTCGATAATTTCATTTCACAAACAAGCGCACACACCTCTGTGGTTACTTTAATAAAGGTGGATGAAGCTTACGAAAATGAAATAGTACATACCTTTTCAGAATCGGAATCATTTACAGTTTTCAATAAAAAATTCTTCACCGAAAAATTTATCGAGATCATAAAAAGTAACTTCAATAAAATTTTGATTTTCTCTTCCTTACTTGTCTTTTTTACCTTATTACTTTCCTATGGACGTATTGAATTGGCATTAATAACCTATGTTCCAATGCTAGTAAGTTGGATTCTTATTTTGGGGATCATGGCGCTTGCTGGAATTAAATTCACCATTATCAACATCATCATCTCTACCTTTATTTTTGGCTTGGGCGACGATTACAGCATTTTTATAATGGATGGATTATTAGGTGAATATCGGAACGGCAAGAAAAATCTGGCTTCGTATAAGACCTCCATTTTTTTATCTGCTTTTACAACCCTAATCGGAATTGGAGTATTGATTTTTGCTAAACATCCTGCGCTACAATCCATAGGATTAATTACCATTATAGGTATGTTTTGTGTGCTTTTAGTAGCGAATACAATACAACCTTTGATGATGAAGTGGTTAATAGAAAAGAAGGGAAAAAAGCGGGTTGTGCCAATGACGTTTATTGATTTTATTATAACCTCAATTGCTTTTTCACTCTTTATAATTGGATGTATTTCGTTAACCATTATTGGATTTTTATTTTTTAAAATTTTGCCGATTCGCTCGAAACGATTGAAGTATACATATCACTATTTGATCATGCTTTTTTCGAGGTTACAAATTTACCTGATGGTTAACATTCCTAAAAAGGTACTTAATACTAGTGGAGAAAACTTTTTAAAACCTGCAGTAATAATTGCAAATCATCAATCACACATTGATTTACCTTTGGTGATGATGCTTCATCCTAAATTGCTAATACTCACCAATGACTGGGTTTGGAACAATCCCTTTTATGGTTTTGTAGTGAAATTTGCCGATTATTATCCGGTTAGTAACGATGTAGAAAAAGGAATGGATTTAATGCGAGCACGCGTTGCCGAAGGATATTCCTTTTTGATTTTTCCGGAAGGTACACGTTCTGAAAATGGTAAAATACAACGCTTTCATAAAGGAGCATTTTATTTAGCCGAAAAATTGGGCATTGATATTTTACCGATACAAATACATGGTGCAAGTGATTGCATGACCAAGTCCGAAAATTTTTTGAAAAACGGAAGTGTTACTGTTTCAATATTGCCGCGCATTTCAGTGAATGATCAAAGTTATGGTACTACTTATCAAGAACGAACAAAATCTATTTCGCGCTATTTTAAAGCGGAGTACAACAAACTGGTGCTCGAACAAGAAACGGTTGATTACCATCAACGAAAATTGGTTAAAACTATATCTACAAAGGACCGGTATTAGAATGGTACATGCGGATTAAGGTGAAGCTAGAAGATAATTATCGACTCTTTAATGACCTCTTACCTTTGGAAGGAAAAATTACAGATATTGGTTGTGGTTATGGATTTTTAGCTAATATGTTGAGTTTTGTTTCGGATAAAAGAACATTACTGGGAATTGATTACGACGAAGAAAAAATTGAGGTTGCTCAACATTGCATATCTAAAAAAGCAAACGTAAATTTTATTGCTGCTGATATTACCAAACATGAATTTGAAAACAGCGATGCGTTTATTTTGAGTGATGTGCTGCATTACCTTACCGGAGAGCAACAACTAAAGGTTCTCGATAACTGTATTAACAAACTTAATGATGGAGGGATGATTGTGATACGCGACGGAAATAAAGATCTTGAAAAACGACACTGGGGTACACGCTATACCGAATTTTTTAGTACCAACTTTGGATTTAATAAAACCCAAAATAAATTAGAGTTTTTATCGGGTAAAGAATTGATGCGTAATTTAGAAAAATACAAGCTACAAATTGAAGTAGTGGATACTACCAAACTAACCAGTAACTTGATATATATTTTGCGCAGAAACTAATTGACAGATCATTTATAGAGCCAGAAAGATGAAGTACGATTTTGTAATTATTGGAAGTGGATTAGGCGGGCTGGAATGTGCCGTTATTTTAAGCCGTGAAGGATACAGCGTGTGTGTACTTGAAAAAAACCGACAACTGGGTGGAAACCTTCAAATATTTGTTCGCGATAAAGCCATCTTCGACACAGGAATACATTTTATCGGAGGTTTAGAAAAAGGTCAAAATTTAGAACGCTATTTCAATTATTTGGGCTTAAGTGGAAAATTAAAAATGAAAAAGTTGGATGAGGATGGGTTTGATATTGTGAGTTTTGACAATGACCCGATTGAGTACAAATATGCGCAGGGGTATGAGAATTTTAAGCGAACACTGCTTGGTTATTTTCCGGATGAAGAAGCAGCCATAACTGCCTATTGCGAAAAATTAATTGAGATCAGTCACAGCTTTCCGCTGTATAAGGTAGAGAGCGGTAATGCGTCAATTATTGATACAAAATTTTTAGAAATAAATACGCACGATTACATAGCTTCTCTTACCAATAATATTAAGTTAAGAAATGTTCTTGCAGGCACCAATCCCTTGTATGCCGGTGTTGCCGATAAAACACCACTTTATGTGCATGCACTTGTTATCAATACCTATATTGAAAGTTCCTGGAAATGTATCGATGGTGGAGCCCAAATAGCCACTCAACTTTCAAAAACCATCAAAGAACATGGAGGAGTTATTCGAAATTATGCTGAAGTGGTTAAGTTTAATTTTGAAGGTGAGTCTATCGAATCAGTGGAGTTAAAAGATGGGGAAAAAGTAGTTGGAAAACAATTTATTTCGAACATACATCCAAGCATTACGCTCGACATGATTGAGCCTGGAAAACTGCGAAAATCATACGTAAACCGAATCAGTTCACTCGAAAATTCGCTTTCTGTTTTTATAGTTCAAATTGTTTTTAAGGAAAAAAGTTTCCCTTATCTCAACCACAATTATTATCATTATAAAAGTGACAATGTGTGGGATACGATGGATTATACTGAAGAATCCTGGCCCAAAGGCTATGCACTTTTTTGTCCGGCTTCATCACGTACCGGTGAATTTGCCGATTGCATGTCGGTTATGGCTTACATGCATTACGATGAGGTAAAAGAATGGGAAAATACTTTTCATACCATACCTAAAAATGTTTCCCTTAGAAGTGAAAGTTACGTGGAGTTTAAAAAGCGAAAAGGCGAAAAATTATTGGATGAGTTGGAGAAAAAATTTCCCAACATTCGCTCCTGTATTAAATCATACACTTGCTCAACTCCCCTTTCCTATCGCGATTATATAGGTACCAAGGATGGAAGTATGTATGGCATTTTAAAAGATCACAAAGACCCATTAAGAACTTTTATTTCTCCAAAAACCAAAGTACCCAATTTATACTTGACAGGTCAAAATTTAAACATGCACGGTGTATTGGGTGTAACCATTGGTGCTGTTGTTACCTGCTCAGAAATACTAGGAATGGACTATTTGATACAAAAAATAAAAGAAGCCTAATTTATTTATTTTTTAAAGTAAGAAATCGTACTTTTATTTCAGTCTAAATTTACGGCATACTCTCTCTTTAAATTAAAGCTCATGCATCGACGAAAATTTATTAAAGGATCTGCTATTCTTGGCGCTTCGGTTGTTACACCTAGTTTACTCAATGCCGAGTCGGGAATGCTCGCTAGTTCAAACGAACGTAAAATACATACCATTATTTCGGCCAATAAAACCATGGTAGGCACACTGCCCGTGCTTCGTGCTTTTGCAGGCGATAACAACGATTATGTTTCGCCATATGTGTTTTTTGATGAGTTTGGTCCGGTTGAACTTTCTCCTAAAGAAAAGCCTTTAAAAGTCGGTGCACATCCGCATGCGGGAGTAATTCCTACCACCTACTTTCTTTCCGGTAATGGTCATCATAAGGATAGCCTAAACTATGATTTTCAGATTGGGAAAGGCGATTTTA
>DGQS01000154.1 GCA_002389785.1 Bacteroidetes bacterium UBA4408 | reverse complement strand
TTCTACAATCCGATACACTTCAACTCGACACCCTGAGCATAGTTGCCGGAAGTGTAGTATTAACAGATAGTTCGGGAGTGCTTATACCAACAACATCTTACAAAGTATTAGCAAACAGCGGTCGGCTCGTGTTTTTACCGGAACTGTTGAAAGATAGTCTCCTTACTTCAAAAACCATCCTAGCTAGCTACAGTGTATTTCCCTTTTTGTTTGGCAAAGCTAGGTACCATAAAAATAGTACCTGGCTAAAACCCGATGAATCCGGTAAAGTAAATCCCTTTGTGTATACAGATATTGAAAAGAAAAACAACGACTTTTTTGCGAGTGAAGGCTTATCAAAAAATGGCAGTATTTCGCGTGGTATTGCCTTTGGAAACAATCAGGATGTGGTGTTGAATTCGAATTTGAATTTACAGCTCAGCGGAAAAATTACCGATAAAATTAGCATCTTGGCTGCCATTGCTGACGACAATATTCCCATACAACCGGAAGGTAACACGCAACAATTACAAGAATTTGATCGTGTATACATTCAATTTAATGACGATAAATCAAAATTAATAGCGGGCGATTTTCAATTGTTGCGGCCTAATTCCTACTTTATGAATTATTTTAAAAAGTCGCAGGGTGCCAGCTTTACTAGCAGTTTTGGCTTGGGTGCTACTCCCGAAAAACAAAAAAACAACACACTCGCTGTAGCATTAAGTGCTGCTGTTTCGAAAGGTAAGTTTTCGCGGAACGTGATTATTGGAACAGAGGGAAATCAAGGACCTTATCGCTTGCGCGGTGCCGAAAATGAAAGCTACATAGTAATACTTTCGGGTTCTGAAAAAATTTACCTCGATGGGCAATTGCTTGAGCGCGGACAAGAAAATGACTATGTGATTGACTACAACACTGCCGAAGTTAGTTTTACTCCCAAGCGAATTATCACGAAAGACAAACGCATTACTGCCGAGTTTCAATACAGCGACCGCAACTATGCACGTTCATTATACGATGTGGGTGCTGACTACAAAAACAACAAGCTGAACGTGCGTATCCACTATTTTTCGGAACAAGACAACAAAAAGAAACCGCTGTTGCAGGAGCTAAAAACAAGCGATAAGCTCGTTCTTGATAGCATCGGCGACAATTTGGAGGAAGCTCTTATAGCAGGAGTTGACACGAGTGGGTACTTACCAAATACCATACTCTATAAAGCAATTGACACCTTGGGCTATAGCAATGTATTTGTATATTCAAACGATTCATCAAAGGCCATTTACCGATTAAATTTTAGCAATGTTGGAAGTGGTAAGGGAAACTATGTACCTGCCGCAACCAGCGCAAATGGTAAGGTATATCAATGGGTTGCTCCTGTGAACGGACAAGCTCAGGGAAGCTATGAGCCGGTTGTTTTGCTTATTACTCCCAAACAAAAACAAATGTTGGTTGTTGCTGCCGATTATGCCATTGCCCACAATTTTAATTCAAGTATTGAATTGGCCTATACCAATTTTGATAAAAACACCTTCTCATCAAAAAACAAAACCGACGACGAAGGATATGCTTTGCGGTTTTTGTTGACAAAACGAACCCCTCTATCTGCAAAAGAAAACGACACCTTGCATTTAATTACAGGGACAAATTTAGAAGTTGTGAGTAAATACTTTTCGCCCATTGAACGCTTTCGAAGTATTGAGTTTGATCGCGACTGGAATCGCGCAGCAATAAGCGGTACAAATTTGCAAAACATCGTTGGTGCTAAATTGGGTGTTGAAAAAAAATCGCTCGGAACAGCAGTTTATCAGCTTAATAGTTTCGTTGAGCAATCGGTTTATCGTGGCTTTCAGCATAGTCTTACCAGCGACATTTCGAAAAGAGGTTTTCAATTGGTTGCCCGCTCGAGTTTGCTTACCAACAAAACAGAAATC
This sequence comes from Bacteroidetes bacterium UBA4408, assembly GCA_002389785.1. GTDB lineage: Bacteria > Bacteroidota > Bacteroidia > UBA4408 > UBA4408 > UBA4408. Next base: position 9,655 of record DGQS01000154.1, on the reverse strand, counting down.
AACAACGGGCAATTTTTGAAATACAAAGCAGTTCTCTCAAAAGAAATTCCATGGGTAAAAATAGGTGCCGGTATTGAGCAGGAAGAAAATAAAACAAGTTTGCTAAACACCGATTCACTACTAGCGATTAGCTTTCGTTTTCTCGAATGGCAAGCATTTGTACAAAGCGCCGATACCGCAAAAAATTCGTTTCGAATTAGCTACCTCAATCGAAGCGATTGGTTACCCGATACGAATGGGCTCCTAACAAAGGCTTCGGTTGGACAAAGTGTTGCCGCCAATTTGCTTTTGTCTAAAAATGCAAACAGTGTTTTGCAAATTAGCGGAACATATCGCAAACTTACTATTGTTGATAGTTTACTGTTGGCTCAACAACCCGATAACTCATTGGTAGCAAGAATTGAATATACTGCACGCTTTTTAAAAGGAGCCATTACAACTTCTACTTTTTATGAAGTTGGTTCGGGATTGGAAGTAAAAAAAGAGTTTTCGTATATCAAAGTGCAGCCGGGGCAAGGTTTGTACGAATGGATTGATGCCGACAATGATAGCATTGAAGACTTAGATGAGTTTTTTGTTGCGGTATTTGCAGATAAAAAACAATACATAAAGGTATTTACACCTACCAGTGATTTTGTAAAAACTTACAACAATCAGTTCAGTGAAATACTGCAATTATCGCCTGCTAACGTTTGGAGTGGGAAAAAAGGTTTTCGAAAATTTCTAGCTCTTTTGAGCAATCAAACTGCCTATAGAATTGACCGTAAAACCAGCAATACCGATGTAGAAAAGTTTTTGAATCCATTTTTAAATCAAAGTAAAGATGTTGAGATAGTAACATTGAATTCGTCTTTTAGAAACACCTTCTTTGTGAATCGCTTTAACTCGCGTTTTGGATTCGATTATTCCTATCAGCAAACCAAAAATAAATCGCTACTAGTAAGTGGATCCGAGCAACGTTCAAATCTATTTCACAGTTTCAAAATTCGTTGGAACATCACACGAAAGTGGCTGCTTAGCAACGATGCTAGTGTCGGTGTAAAATCGTCCTTTTCTGAGTTTTTCAATTCTCGCAATTACACCATCAATTACCTCAGTACTGAACCAAAATTAAGCTTTCAACCTTCAACCAATTTCAGGGCAACTGTAAATTACGAATACTCTGAAAAAACAAGTAAAACCATAAGTTTAAATGAAGACAGTTTGCGGGCAATTGGTCAAAAATTGGGTGCCGAAATCAAATACACAAAAGCCGAACAAGGCAGCCTGCTTGCCAAGTTTAATTTTATATTGTTTAGTTACCCGGGTGATGCAAATTCGCAACTTGCTTACGAAATGTTAGAAGGGTTACAACCAGGAAAAAACTATACCTGGAATGTTAGCTATCAGCGCAACCTTGCCAATAACATACAGTTGAATTTAAGTTATGACGGGCGCAAATCAAATGCTGCAAACGGAAGAATTGTGCACATTGGCAATGTAATGGTAAGGGCATTTTTTTAACACTTCGTTTTTGTTATTTTTGAACTTGAAACTAGCATGAAAAAATTCAATTACATTTTTTGTTTCTTACTATTAATGGCGCTTTCGGTCCCAAGCTATGCTCTCTGTTTTCGAGTTTGTGTCGATACTATAAACAACGATTCGGTTTATACTGTTGTGGATGAGATGCCTAGATTTCGTGGAGGAGATGAGGCTTTGTTTCAATTTCTGGCTGCTAATATTCAATATCCGGCCAGTGCCATTGAAAATAATCTGAGTGGAAAGGTTTATGTAAAATTTGTTGTGTTAAGCAACCAATCGATCAGTAACATTGAGGTTGTTAAAAGCGCAGGCTTCGCATTGGACCTCGAAGCGCTTAGAGTAATTGCACAAACTAGCGGGCTATGGGAAAACGGAGTGCATCATGGGATCCCTGTGAATGTATCCATGGTTTTGCCTGTGGTATTTAAGTTAATTAACACTAGTCCTACAAACTCATCACCTAATCCTGTGAATAAAGAAAATACAATTTATAGCATTGTACAGGAAATGCCACAGTTTATCGGCGGAAATGTAACTTTTGATGAATTTATTCTACACAACATAATTCTTCCTGAAGCTGTTATAAAAAAGCATTTATCCGGAAGAGTTTTTGTTACATATGTTATTCTTAAAAACGACAGTATAAGCGATGTTAAAGTTTTACAAGGAGGCCATCCTGACTTAAACGAGGAAGCTGTGAGAGTGGTTACTTCAAGCAATGGACACTGGAAATGTGGTAGGCAAAACGGTTTGCCCGTCAACGTATCGGGTGTTGCAACAGTACAATTTGGAGTTGGTGGTAAAACTTACTTTAATAGTAGTCCCCATGTTAATAATATTACAGAAACAAATGCGCGTAACAGAGATATAAATTATAATAAAGGAGTTGAATGGGTTGGTAAAAACAACTATCACAACGCTCTTGCTTCTTTTCAAAAAGCAAAAGAGTTCGACAATAAAGATGTTGGGGTATTATACAATCTTTCGGCAGTGTATTTTATGCTAAACGATACCATTCAAGGCTGCAAAAGTATACAAGAGTTACAAGAACTTAAAAGCGCCAAAGGCGAAGATCTATATCATCGCTTTTGTAAATAGCATCTGTAGGCATGCAAATAAAACAAAAACAGTGCTTTAAATAAGCTCTTTTTAAATAAAAATCTTAATTTTACGCCTCATTTTTTAAACCCTTACAATGATTATAGAAAATAAAAAAGTGGTAAGTGTAAATTATCACTTAACGGTGAATGAAAACAACATGGAAGTGTTAGTTGAAAAAACGGATGCCGAACATCCATTTGTTTTTTTATTCGGTGCAGGTGGATTGCTGGAAGCATTTGAAAATAACCTAAAAGGAAAACAAGTAGGCGATAGTTTTGATTTTAAAATTGAAGCCGAAAATGGATATGGATTGGTAGATGAAGATAGTATTGTTACAATTCCAATTGAAGCATTTAAAGCGGAAGATGGGAGTATTGATGAAGAAATGGTAAAAGTTGGAAATACACTTCCAATGACCGACAACGAAGGAAACCGTTTGCAGGGTGTTGTGGAAGAAATTACCGATGCACATGTACGTATGGATTTCAATCATCCGCTTGCAGGACAGGATTTACGCTTTAAAGGGATTGTGCTCGACATTCGTGATGCCAGCGCTGAAGAGCTTGCACATGGACATGTACACGGCCCACATGGACATCATCATTAAGAAATGTTAATTTACAGATAACGCTTGGGCTTAACACAATAACCCAATTGAAACGAAGTTGTTGTCTCGGATTATTAAAAAATAAAATGGAAATAAAAGCAGGCCCTCTTCTTGAAACTATTGAGTTTCCGGCAGACTTAAAAAAACTCGACGAAAGTCAGTTGAAACAAGTTTGCGACGAATTGCGTCAGTTTATCATTGATGTAGTATCGATAAAGGGCGGGCACTTTGGCGCAAGCCTTGGGGTTGTGGAGTTATCTGTGGCTTTGCACTATGTATTCAATACACCCTACGATCAATTGGTTTGGGATGTTGGGCATCAAGCATACGGGCATAAAATATTAACCGGCCGCCGCAAGCAATTTCACACAAACCGCATATACAAAGGCATAAGCGGATTTCCAAAAAGGAGCGAAAGCGAATACGATACCTTTGGTGTTGGACACTCTTCTACTTCCATTTCGGCAGCATTAGGAATGGCTGTTGCTTCGCATTTTAAAGGAGAAAAAGACCGACAACACATTGCTGTAATTGGCGATGGTGCTATGACTGCAGGACTGGCATTTGAGGGGCTTAACCATGCCGGTGTTGAAAAGTCAAATTTACTGGTAGTGCTCAACGATAACTGTATGAGCATTGATCCAAATGTTGGAGCTTTGAAAGAATACCTTACCGATATTACTACTTCTCATACCTACAATAAGGCCAAGGATGAGATTTGGAAATTACTTGGAAAAATAAGCAAGTTTGGCCCGAATGCACAAGAAATTGCCTCCAAGGTAGAAAACGGAATAAAGGCGACTTTACTGCGCCAAAGCAATTTGTTTGAAGCGCTTAAATTCCGCTATTTTGGCCCCGTTGATGGACACGATGTTGAAAGGTTAGCAAAGGTTTTAGCCGATTTAAAAGACATTCCGGGTCCAAAAATATTGCACATACTTACCGTAAAAGGAAAAGGATACGAACTCAGTGAAGAGGGTAATCAAACCACTTGGCATGCGCCCGGACTGTTTAATAAAGACACCGGCGAAATTGTTAAGGTAATGCCCACTTCTCCACAAGCACCTAAATACCAGGATGTATTTGGACATACCATTGTTGAGCTTGCCGAAACAAACGAAAAAATAATGGGAATTACACCCGCTATGCCCAGTGGTTGTTCGCTCAACATTATGATGAAGGCAATGCCAAACAGGGCTTTTGATGTAGGTATTGCAGAGCAGCATGCGGTAACTTTTTCAGCAGGACTTGCCACACAAGGATTATTGCCTTTTTGCAATATTTATTCAAGCTTTATGCAACGCGCCTACGATCAGGTAATTCACGATGTTGCACTGCAAAATTTGAACGTTGTTTTTTGTTTGGATCGGGGTGGATGTGCGGGTGCCGATGGTGCAACTCATCACGGCGCTTACGATTTGGCCTATTTCCGTTGTATTCCAAACATGGTAGTAGCGGCGCCCATGAACGAAGAAGAGCTTCGCAACATGATGTATACCGCTCAACTCGAAAACAAAGGACCATTCAGCATTCGCTATCCTCGTGGAAATGGCGTAATGCCCGAATGGAAAACTCCATTTCGTGAATTACAAATTGGGAAAGGTCGTCGCTTAGTAAATGGAGAAGACATTGCTATTTTAACTATTGGACATCCCGGAAATTTCGCCACCAAAGCTTGTTCTGAATTATTGAAAGATGGCATTAGCGCAGCTCATTACGACATGCGTTTTGCCAAACCAATTGACGAATTATTGTTGCATGAAGTGTTTACCAAATTTAATAGAGTAATTACTGTTGAAGATGGATGTATAATTGGAGGAATGGGAAGTGCGGTGGTTGAGTTTATGGCCGAAAATGGGTACCATGCGCAAGTTTGCCGTTTGGGAATTCCCGACAAATACATTCACCACGGTGAGCAAAAAGAGTTGTGGGCCGAGTGTGGTTTTGATGTGGCTGGAATTGTAAGCTCAGCAAAGGAAATTATTGCTGCAAAGCGCGCCAGCATGGCAGGATAGGACGAAAGAAAAACTTGGGCTTGGCGGTGTGTTTTATACTCTGCTCCAAAAGGAAAACCCTCCCGGCACCCCAATGTCCACCACCATGAAAGGACACCTTCTTCCGAAAGGGTTTTTATTTTACGAATTCATTTGAGTGAATTCGGCATGACTATTCTTATCAACAAATATAATTTGATGCAGGGTTTTTAATTTGTGACCTAGCGCACATTTTTAAGGTTTTTGCTATTTTTCACCCAACATTAATATAATTTGTAATGAAACAGCTACAAAATTGGTTAGCCGAGTATGGAGAAAGTCATCAAAACAGCAGCAACAAAAAAATTCATTGGATTTGTGTTCCGCTCATATTTTTTAGTATCGTTGGCTTGCTGTTCGACATCAAGCTGCCTTTTCAGCTTAATTCATCACAACCGATAACAGTCGCACACCTAGCGCTATTGTTTGTTTTTGTGTATTATTTTTTGCTATCGTGGCGATTATCAATTGGTATGTTTGTATTTGGATGCCTGTGCTTATTAGGATGCCGCTTACTTACAGCCTGGGGAGTTGTTGAATTGTGGAAGATTTGTTTAGTTGTTTTTTCACTTGCTTGGATTGGTCAGTTTTACGGTCATAAGATAGAAGGAAAAAAGCCCTCCTTTTTAAAAGATATACAGTTTTTATTGATTGGACCTGCTTGGTTGATGAGCTTTGTGTATCAAAAGCTTCAGATAAGTTACTAAGTCCACAGATAGCACTTTTTTGCTTGGTCTATTTTTATAATTTTGCAGCGCTTTAAAAAGGCTCCGTAGTTCAATTGGATAGAATGACAGGTTTCGGCCCTGTTGGTTGGGGGTTCGAATCCCTCCGGGGTCACGAATGAATAAAAAAGCCAACCCGAAAGGGTTGGTTTTCTTTTATTCAGGAAACGTGCAAAGTGAGCTTTGCTAAGGTTCGTGAATGAAAGAAAACAAAGCGCAGCTTTGACTTTTGTATTTTGACTGAGTGTGAGGAGGTGATCACGGGAGTAATCCCTCCGAGGTCACTTAAAAAAGAGCGGGAATGAGAGCGAGAGCAACTATTCCCGCTCTTTTTTTTCATTCTAAATCTGTTTGTCATTGAATCTTTCGGTAGTGAAAGAATAACAATCACCTGCTCTCCTCCTTTTATTTAAAATCCGCAACTATTCTTAATCTATACTCTATGATAATTCAGTAAAAATAATTCCTATTTTTACTGAAACTCAAACTAAAAAAACAATGAAAACAAAACTAAATTTACTTATTACAGCGCTAACTATAGCCAGTTTATGCCTGTTTAACTCCTGTTCAAAAGAAGCAGAGGTGGGTCCGGCAGGAGCAACAGGGGCAACAGGAGCAACAGGGGCAAGCGGTAATGCCAATGTTAAAAATTACAACATCACCATTAACAATAACGATTGGGATAAAGCTACTGGATTGGGATATCTTTGGTTATATACTTACGATTTTCCAGCCTTAACAAAGTCCATTATGGATAGCGGTATGATAATCGTATATTTAAAAGCCAGTAATGGCACTGAGTATAGCATCGATCCATTGCCTTTAGATAACTACGAATTAATGGATGCTTTGGGGGGAGTGTCAACATTTACTGCCGTTTCATCATATCCTACATTTGATACCTCTACTGGAAAAGGGAAATTGCTGTTTTTATTACAGTCCTCTACTGTTATTACTTCCCAAAATCCAATTACTTACAGAGTTGTTTTAGCCACCTCGCATATGCGCTTGGCTAACCCCAACTTGAATTGGAATAAGTATACAGAAGTGAAAGAAGCTTTTAACTTAAAAGACTAATAAAATTAGTCTTTTATTCTGAAGTTTCATTCTAATTGCCCAAGCATTTCAACTGTAAATTAATTTCCGGCTGAATTGCCTTTGGTGCACCCAGTAACAAAAATTAAATCCCTTTTTTCTCCCAAACTGGCGGGCGCTTGTAGCCACAAATTTGCAAGTGTTCTAATTTACTTGTGGTTTGTATTACGAGAAAGATTTTTTCCGGTTTTTGTATGGGTTCTTCCTTTCGATTCTTCAATAAGATGTTCGATAAATTGAAATAGGGTGAAGCTTCTTTTTTATCTCAAAGTGTTCCTAAATTACTTGTGTGTACAAATTCGCCCTTCTTAAGAAACCAGCAAACAACGCAAAAATTCTTGCTGACTAATTTAAGTTTCTAACTTAGCAAGTAATTTACTTGTTTAAACTTCATGCCGGTTAGCAAAACTATCTCACCTAAAACCCAACTCATTGCCATGGTGCACGTACCTAGTGGCAATGCTCTTTTAAATAGTTTATACAACTCAGCCTTTTCGGTTGAAACGTATACTTCTTTTGAATTAACTGAGCTTGATGAAATACGTAAACACTTACTTCAACTTTCAAATGAGTTGCTAATTAGCACAGCAAACCCACTACTCGAAAATTGTCGTACCGCATCCTTTGTGCTGAAAAAAGAAGCAGTTTCTGTTTTGTTAGATAGAATTACACAACTGAAATTCGTTGATAGTCTCATTCAACGAGCACTTCATGAAGTAGCGATGTATTATCGAAATGGAATTAAAATTATTGCTCTCGAAAATGTTGGAGCTCCCTATTTTATTGATAAAGATATCCCTCTTGAAGAACTGTTAATCCTGCTAACCATTGCTCTTAAAATACGTCAAAAATACCCTGAAATTCAAATGGGTGTTCAGGTATTGTCCTGTGGTGAGTTAGATGCACTTCCTATAGCAATGGCTTGCGGAGCTTTTTTTGTTCGCTCAGAAGCTTCAATCTTTAAAGGCCTTCGACCCGAAGGTGAAACTACCAATCAAGGCAACCTAGCAAAATTTTATTACCTCCGAAATTATTTGTGGACAAAACTTGCTGTTGAATCGCCCGAAAACAGGAGAACTCCAGCCCTGTGGTGCGACTTACAAAAAAAGCATACCGTGTTTTCGGATGAATTGCTTTCCATGCAAACTTGGCTCAACAATATACTGTTTCAAAAACTCGAGGGTTTAATTATAACCGGCAACGAAACAGGTGCAAATGTTTCAGAAAATGATTTGGCAATGGCTCGAAATGCACTGAGTGAAACTCGTGAAAGGTTAACCTCAATTGTAGGAGCTGCTACCAATTTTGATGTGCCGCTTATTACCGGTTCGGGTGCTAATTTTGAGCTGTATAAACGCTTTGCCGATTATTGTATTGTGGGAACCGCTTTTAAAAAAAATCAGTACTGGGAAAATGAAGTGGACGAAATCGCTGTTCAAAAACGAGTAGCACAATTTAATCACTGAACTATCCATGCAGTTTCGTAAAGATATTTTTTGGACGCGTTTTAAAACAATTTCAACCCGTTGTTTTAAGCTGTTGGGCGTAATCGCATTTTGCCTGTTTTTGTTAAGCTTTAGCGATATTCCTTACTACGCATATCGCAATTTAAGCATGGAAGACGTACAATTAAAAAGCGATCCCAAATATATTGTAATGCTTGGCGGCAGTGGCATGCCCAGTCCCGATGGATTTATTAGATGTTATTATACTGCTCAAAATGCCCTTCTGTTTTCAGGTGCAAAAATTATTCTTGCACATCCCGGAAACGGAACTGATAGCACTCATCAATTGAAACTTATGGCGCATGAGTTAATTATTCGTGGTGTTGATTCGTCTCGAATTTCATTTGAACCAAATGGTTTCAACACACACACTCAAGCTGAAAATATTTGTGTCCTTATCGGAAAGGAAAACTTAGCTGCTCCGGTGTTATTAATTAGTACTCCTGAACATATGTGCCGCGCTCTAAAATCATTTCAAAAACAAGGATTTCTTTCGGTTGGTACAGCACCTGCATTCGACTCACCTCTTAGCGAAACTCAAATAAAAAACAAGGGCAAAACCGGTAAAAAACAAGTACGAAACATAGACCTGCGTTACAATCTTTGGAGTTACCTGCACTACGAACTCCTTGTATTGCGCGAATATTGCGCCTTAGCTTATTACAAGATTCAGGGTTGGATCTAGTCAAAGTTATTAAGAGCCAACTGTTAAAATATTCAATAAAAGGAAAAAACTGCAACTCAATTGTTTAGTAGTTTTGTTTCATGAGGAATGTATTACTGGCTGTTTTCTTACTGCTATCCATTTATACACGGGCAATTCCTTCGGGATATTCCTTTTATAAAAAATTTACGACACAGGAAAATCAAATCACTGTTGGGACTTCCAACACCAACGGCTTTCCGGTACTTGTGAGAATTACTGATCCCGATTTAAGGTCTGTAAACAACGGAGGTCGTGTACGAAGTGCTAATGGCTACGACATTGTTTTCACAGCTGGAGATAAAAACACGCTCATTCCTTTTCAGGTTGAAGAATACGATGCTACTACCGGAGAATACGTT
>DGQS01000195.1 GCA_002389785.1 Bacteroidetes bacterium UBA4408 | reverse complement strand
ATGAAAAAATTAATCAGGAAATTTTATCAGGTGAACTGAGAGAATTATCTATTTAATAAATAGACTCTCAATTTTAATATAGATTGATCTAAATAACTCATCAATTAGAATTTAAAAGAATATCACTTTAAATATTTATCTTATAAAAATTGATTGGATTGTTTGAACATTGTTCCATGATGGAATTAAGTTTACTCTATCAATAAATATAAAATTAAAGTATCAATATATATGTAGAGAAAGCGGCCATGTTTTTAAGTGAATAATTAAAGAAATATCATAAATAAAATGAGTCTCAATTATTTAATAGGGTTTTTGTAAAATCCATTGAAGAATACAATGAATTAGGTGAGTATGGATTTATCTTAGATAAGAGAAATTAATTGATGGATTTGAGCACAATTCTTCAATAAAGTTTTTAATAAAAAGAAATTTGGTTATTATTTTTTTTTAAATCTTACGGGAAAATGATTTTTGATTTCGTTCATTATTTTAACCATGATTTGAAATTGGAGGAAGAGGTTGGAAATTCATAAAAATTTTGTTACTATGGAATAGAATTCATCAATAAATTAATGCTTAATGATTTGAGTCTTTATTTGACTTCATAATAATTCAATTTCCAGAAACTCATTCAAATTAATTACAACATCATCAGAACTAGCTGTACATGGAGCATTGCTAATTGTCCACCTCAAAGTATAACTGGTTCCGGCAGTACCTGTAAAAGTTGTATTTCTTACCGCCGGATTCGCGAATGATCCACCAACTCCACTCACGATAGTCCACGCTCCTGTTCCTGTAGTTGGATTATTGGCTGCTAATGTTGCTGAGGTTCCACAAGGAGATTGATCAGGTCCCGCATTGGAGGTGGTAGGCGCTCCATTTACGGTAATCGTTACGTTGGAAGTAGACGCAGTACATGGATTATTGCTTATTGTCCAAACCAACACATAGCTTCCGGCGCCACCAGATGGAGTAAATGTAGCTGAAGGGTTTGTAGTACTGCTAAATTGTGCTACGCTAGTACTTGGACCACTAGAAATAGTCCAAGCGCCGGTACCAATTGTAGGTGTATTTGCGGCTAAGGTTGCACTTCCTGTTGAACATATAGTTTGAGGCGTACCAGCATTAGAAGTACTAGGATTTTGATTAAAAGTAATAAGTACATCATCGGTAACAGAACCACAAGCTCCGGTAACAGTCCACCTTAGTGTGTATGCAGTTCCGGCTGTTCCACTAAAGGTTGACGTTTGACTTGTTGCATTTGAAAACGATCCCCCTGTACCACTTATAATAGTCCATGCCCCAGTCCCGGGAGAAGGATTATTGGCCGCTAGTGTAACTGAGGTTAGTCCACATGTTGCAGCACCCGTTTGATCAGGACCTGCGTTCGATGTAACAGATGAGGATGAAAAAGAAATTGTAACATCGTCTTGACTATTAAAACAAGGACTATTGTTTATTGACCATCTTAAAGTATAAGAAGTTCCGGCTGTTCCAGTGAAAGTTGATGTTGGGCTGTTAACAGAAGTAACAGAACCTCCTGCACCTGAAATTATTGACCAGGTTCCTGTTTTGGGGGATGCGCTGGTTGCAGCTAATGTTGTTGAAGTCCCACAAACATTCAATTGATCAGTACCAGCATTTGAAGTTACTTGTGCGTTAAAGGTTATATTAACATTATCTGAACTTGAACCACAAGCATTTGTCAAGGTCCATTGTAACACATAAGCCGTTCCTGAAACACCATTGAACACAGTATTATACGCTGTTGCATCCGCAAATGAGCCTCCTGTTCCGCTCACTAGAGTCCATAAACCGGTTGATCCGGAAGGAACATTTCCTGCTAAACTTAAGGTTGTAACTGAACAGGTCAATCCAGTCGTTTGATCCGGTCCTGCATTTGCTGTTGGTGTGTTTGGTAAAATGATTGTAACATCGTCGGCGGATGTTCCACAGGTTGAACTTGAAATTGTCCATCTCAACACATATGTACTCCCTGCTGTTCCGGTAAATGTAGCAGTCGGACTTGTCGATGATGAAAAGCTTCCTCCGGTTCCTGAAACTACAGTCCAGGCTCCTGTGTTTGGAGCTGTGGGTGTATTTGCGGCCAAGGTTGCTGTTGTAGCACTGCATGGTCTTGTTTGATCGGGACCCGCCGCCGAAACATCGGGGGTTCGTGGAAAAGTGATAACTACGTCGTCTGTTGAATTAGCACAAGGTGAATTAGAAATTGTCCATCGCAAAGTATACGCAGTTCCCGAAGTCCCAGAAAAAGTAGAAGTGGGTGAATTCGGTGAGGCTATAGATCCACCTGTACCAGAAATTATTGACCAAGTACCTGTACCAATGGTTGGAGTATTTCCTGCAAGAGATGCGCTTAAACCACATAATGACGCTCCACTTTGATCTGGCCCGGCATTCGCAACTGTAGGATTTTGTCTTAGATCAATTACAACATCATCGGAAGATGTACATCCCGAAAGTGTTCTTGTTAGCGTCCATCTTAGCACATAGGAAACCCCGGCAGTACCATTAAAGGTAGTATTGTTGGTTGTACTAGACACAAAGGATCCTCCTGCACCGGAAACAATGGTCCATAATCCTGTATGACCGGCCGATGTATTGGCTGCAAGCGTTGCACTTGTACCACAAATAGATTGGTCGGGACCTGCATTTGATGCTGTTGAAGGAGCTCCTACACTGAAAGTTATTGCAACATCATCAAAGGTTGTAACACATGGGGCCGCAGGGGTTATAGTCCATCTTAGTACATAACTAGTTCCTACTACACCTGTAAAGGTTGCTGTTGGATTGGATGCTGAACTAAAACTCCCTCCCATACCTGAAACAACTGTCCAAAGACCATTACCCGGTGACGGATTGTTTGCAGCAAGTGTAGCAGTGGTCCCACAAAGCCCTAGGGATTGATCAGGACCGGCATCAGCGCTATTACAAACTCTCACATCCTCGTTACTCGATGAAGTAGGATCATAATTAGAACCACCTACAGTACCTCCAACCGAATAGGTTCCTCCGGGAGTTACAGTGGCACTACCTACTGTTCTTGTTGGATCCGTAAATGTTACACTCGCAGGATTTTGAAATAATCCATTGTTAACCAATGCTGAATATGCTGCTGTAAAAGTTAACGTAACTGAAGCTCCTCCCGGTATTGTAAATGAACTCCATGCCGGACTGGTTGACCCAACGGTTGGATTTGTAGTACTTGGTCGTGTTGCCGGAATGGTACCTCCTAGGACTACAGAGCTTGTTCCATTAAATGTAATTGTACCAGCTGTTGGTGTAGGTAAATTATCCGTAATTGTGACTCCCGTGGCGATTCCGGCACCAGAAGCGTTGGATACAACTATGGTATAGGATGCATTCGTAGCAGGGTCAACTGGTCCCGGCGTTGATGTGGATTTAGTCACAGTCAATACTGGTAAACAAGCTGAGCCACTTACGCTATTTCCAATATTATTGTTGCTTGCATCAAAATTTGCAAAACCAATAGTACTCGCTTGAGCACCGTATACATTTCCTGAGAAAGTAACCCCATTAGTACCTTGAGCAGTTGATGAAGCTGCTGCAATTGTACCATTGGTATAAATTACTCCTCCACCACCTCCACCGCCAGGTCCATGGTCGGCACCACCTCCGGTATTAGAACCGCCATTTCCACCTCTAGCTGTAACGGTAATATTTGCTAAGCCACTTGTATTTGCAGCAGTAAATATCACTGATCCTCCTGCTCCGCCCCCCCCACTAGCATCGTTTGAAGGTGTCATCCCGGGTGCGACACCATCGGCATTAATAGTCCCGGTTCCTGAAACTGAACCCGTTCTCAACATCACGATCCCACCTCCGGCTCCCCCACTGGATGCAAAACCCGAACCCGGTGTTCCGGTACCATTATTTGAAGTTCCTGCACCGGCACCACCACCCATAACCACTCTGCTATTTGCAACCGAAACAAATGCTGCTCCGCCGTCGCCGCCGGGTATAGGAGCATTGTTCCAGGCATTTCCCCCTCTTCCACCGGCGCTAAAATTTCCACCACCTCCACCACCAGAGTTTTGATCGTTGCTTGTTGGATTTCCGTCAGTTCCACCACCACCAGCGTTCCCTGGTGCACCACGTCCATAACTTCCTAAAGGATATCCTTCAACGGCATTGTCTAATAATGCTCCAGAATTATTTAGGTATCTAGGAGTTCCTGCAATTCCCTCCCCTTTTGAACCATTTGTATTTTGTGTTGCAAGTGTTCGGTAATCCGTATTTGCTGTTCCTGCTGCACCGCCTAACTGTCGACCTCCTCCTCCTCTAAAACCTCTTCCTGATATATCAATGGTAAATCCTGCAAAATTCATATTCCCAGAAACATCCATTGCAAACACACCACCTTTGTTACCATCCCAAGCTTGAACTGCAATGTTTCCTGTTAGCGTAACACTTGAATATTGAGGTACACGAATTACTTGAAATCTGTAATTCCCATAAAGCGGAGCAGCAGATGTGCTGGCATTTTTACTTACATAATAATTTGTTAAAGGGTTCTGTAAATTGAGTGTTCCCCCGGCAGCGGTTACAGTGTTGGTAGCTACCCCGTATTCGTATTTCCCGGCAATGTAATCAGTACCACTGGTCGAATTACCTGCCCCCGGAATTCCTGCTACTCCATCTCCATATGAATTATTATTGGAAGTATTGATGCGAACCCCTTGCATTTGAATTATAAGAACTAAATCTCCTGCAGTGATTGATGTACCACTTGTGGCGCCCAATGTGATAGAAGTTGCTCCTACTGCAACTGAATCCGGAACGGCCGAAGGAAAATAGGTATTCACATTAGCACTTGGAGTTGCAGGCCCATCTGAACCGGGTAAGCCACAAATTTGTCCAAAGGCAGAAAATGAGTAAATCACAAAAGCACAGAGCAGGAAAAGTGAATTGTGAAGTTTTAGCGTAGATTTTAAATGCATACAGGTACTAAATTACTTAGTGAATATTTTTTTGGAATTATTTAAATTTTATGAATTGGTCACATTCAATTTTTTATCTAAAAAGGTAGTTCCCACAAGTTTAGACATTATAAAAAAAATTAACAAGCAGTTTGGTCAGACTGTTGAAATCTAAAAAGCCCATTCGATAAATTGCCCTTTTTGCAGGCTGAAATGCGCTCAAATGATCTTCAAATCGTACTCAATTTTTTAACTTAACAAGTATATAAACAATCGCAAGTGAAACTGAAATCAAAAAAAACTAGTTATGAAAACAGCGGTGTTAATTTCCTCGAATCAACTCACTCTACTAGATTTAACAAAGGTTTCATGCAATAAGTAAAAGAATGAACAAATTCAATTTACATTTTTAGGAAAAGCGTGCGCTTCTGTTTTTTTGGCATTTCGTTTTTTAATTTAACTTTGTTTTATGTTGAAAAAAAGTTGGCTGTTATTTGTGATTTGCTTAGTTGTGCTTCACTCACAAGCACAAGATCAACATTTTTCACAGTTTTTTAATTCACCACAAAATATTAATCCTGCGCTTTCCGGACTATTTGATGGTGATTTAAGAATTGTTGCGAATCATAAAAATCAGTGGAGAACCTTACCAGTTCCTTATCGCACTTACGCTATTTCAGCTGATGGAAAACTACCTCTAGGGCTAACAAATGATTATGTATGTACAGGTATAATTTTTACTAACGACAAAGCTGGAGATGGTTCCTACACCACCAATCAAGCAGGTATTTCACTCGCCTATTTGAAGAAATTAAACAAAGATTCAAGCTCATTTTTATCTTTAGGGATACAACCCTCTTTGGTTTCAAAAAATTTAAATTTATCCAAATTGTCCTTCGATAATCAGTTTAGTGACGGTACCTATAATTCGGCAATTGCAAATGGGGAAAATTTTAACCGAACGAAACTTCAATATTTAGATTTTTGCGCGGGATTGAGTTTTTATCAAAAAATTAATCAACACAGCAATGCTACTCTGGGATTTTCTTATGCCCACTTTCTTGCTCAAAATACCAGTTTTTTTTCCGACAAATCTGCAGTAATAAATCCAAAATTCGTTGCTCATGCCACTTTTGTATTCAACTTGTCTGAATCGTTTGATCTTATTCCTGTTATATTATTTGAAGAGCAAAACAAAGCAAAAGAAATTGTAGCCGGATCTCAAGCAAGATTTATTTTTGAAAATAGATCCGACAAAACTAGAGCTTTTTCTCTGGGTGCATTTATGCGATTAAAAGATGCTTTTATTGTGAATGCTCAACTGGACTATAACCACTATCGATTTGGTTTAAGTTATGACATTACAACGTCCGCATTAAAAAATGCAAACAACAGACTTGGAGGAATTGAACTCTCCATAGTTTACATTATGAAGCGATTTATAAAGGTAAATCAAGCTAAAGTAATTTGTCCGGTTTTTTTGTAAGATGAGGTATTTACACATTTGCTTTCTTGTTTTCTTTTCTCTCCTAGTAAATAGTTTTAATGCTGCGTGTCAAAACAATGAACGATACATCAAAGAAGGTGATAAATATTCGGCTTTAGGCGATATTTACAATGCCTCATTAAATTATGCCAGCTATTTAAAAGAGGACTCGTTGAACAAAGAAGTGCTTTATAAATATGCCGAGTGTTCTCGGCTCCTTAATGATTATACTAAGGCAAAAGAAACGTATTCAAAACTGTATAAGCGCGATCGAGGCATTAGCTTTCCGGAATGCATTTTTTGGTTGGCTATGGTACAAAAAAATCTTGGTGAGTATGACGAAGCAAAGCAACTATTCGAAAAGTACAACAAACGATTTAAGAAAAAAGGAACCTACACAGCATTAAAATCACAACTTGAAGCCGATGCCTGCGATTGGGCAATTAAAGCACAAAAGACTCCTGCTAACATTCGTGTGTATCAACTTGACAGTATAGTGAATAGCTCTTTCAGTGAATTTGCTCCTGTTGAGAGAGATTGCACTTTGTACTTTTCAAGTTCAAAAGAAGTACTTAAGAAAAACAAAAAATCTCTTCCTCATACTTCCATTTATCAAATAAATTTATCCGGCAACCTGCTTGTTCCCGCTGATTCTGTTTTCAATGCTCCCGGTGTAAATAGTGGAAATTTGAGCTTTAGCAAAGACGGGACTACTGCCTATTTTACACGCTGTGTTAGCATAGGCCCACTTGAAAATCGTTGTGCAATTTATGTCACAAATTACTCAAATGGAAAATGGTCAGCTGCAAAAAGATTAAACGATACCATTAATCAACCCAATTACTCAAGTACACACCCATGCATTGCACAGGTTGATTCAGTTGGAACAGTTTTGTATTTTTCAAGCAACCGCAAAGGTGGAGAGGGTAAAATGGATCTTTGGGCTTGTAAATTATCTCCAAGCGGAGTGTTTGGTATTCCTTATAATCTTGGTAAGTTGGTGAATTCTATGGACAATGAAATTTCACCTTGGTTCGATAATGAATCCCAAACACTTTATTTCAGCAGCGAATGGCACAAAGGGTTTGGTGGATTTGATATTTTTAAGTGCAAACGTGCAAATCGAATTTATACTAGCCCGGAAAACTTAGGCTATCCAATAAATTCATCTTTTAACGATTTGTATTTTTCATCCAATTCAAACAATTCAACTTCATATTTCTCCTCCAATCGTGAAGGATCTTATTTTGATACATTCCAGTCTTGTTGTAACGATATTTACACCTTTAAAGATGTGCCCAAGCTGATTCCGGTTAAGCCAGTTACTATTTCAGCTGTTGTTCAAACTAAAAAAGATACTGTATTGAAGATTGTTAACGAACTGAAGTTATTGGTTCCTTTAACCTTATATTTTGATAACGATGAGCCTGATAGTAAAACAATGTCAGTCACAACTGCTAAAACCTATGCATCAACTTTTAATGAATACCTTAAGTTAATTGAACCTTATAAAAGCCAATACACAAAGGGTCTTCGAGGTGAACAAAAGGCTGATGCTGCAGCAGAAATTGAAGCACTTTTTACAGATTCAATTGAATTTGGAATGCAGCAACTTGAAAAGTTTTCTGAATTGTTGTCTCGAATAGTACCCGAAGGTGAACAAGTAAAAATAACATTAAAAGGCTATTGCAGTGCGCTTGCATCCACCGATTACAACAAAAATTTGGCACGCCGACGAATTGCTTGCTTGCGGAATTATTTTGCAAACTATAAAAACGGCGAACTTACGAAGTACATAATTACTCCTGAATATACTCCAAACACTAAAGGAACCATTGAGTTTACTGAAGTGGAAATAGGTGAGATAAATTCGAACGAAAGCGACGACTTACAAAACACTCGACTTTCGATTTATAGCCCACAAGCTGCATTAGCACGTAAGATTAAAATCATTGCAGTTTCTTCTAAATAAACTACCGAGTGAAATTTGCTTTTGTTCGGAAAAAAAATTTGTACTTTTAGTTTCTAAACACTGGATTTTTTGTGCTAAAGGGAAACATTATTATAATTCTTACGTATAAGTAATCATTGCCTCTTATCATTTGAAATAAAACATTTGAATTAACCGAGTGCTTTAAAAAACAAGTTACAATAATACACTATCATGAAAACACTTCGACTCTCAATTATCTGTACATGTATACTCTTCAATAGTGCAAATTTGCTCGCACAATCAACTATACTGTGGCACCGTAGCTACGATTCAGGCACTAGTGACGAAGGTCAGCGTGTTATGGTAAACAGCCAAGGAAGTGTTTATGTTGCCGGACTTTCAACTTTTGGACCTGATCAAAATATTTTATCTATGAAATACGATAGTACCGGAACGCTCGTATTTGCTTATAAATGTAACCCCGCCCTTCCCGGAAATCTGGTAAAAATAGAACAAGCAGTGAATGCAAATATTTATGCACTTTCATCAGTAGATATAGGTAACAATGACCTTGCTTACTCTATTACCAAATTCACACCCAGCTCAACTTTTAAATTTCAATTCAACTCCGGCGATAGCATAAATTACCGTTTTATTCCGGTTGATATGGCTATTGATAATGCAGAAAACTGTATTGTTGCCGGGACCTTTCAGGAATATGTAAACAATAGCACTTCAGGTTTTTTTATTAAACAAATATCTTCTGTTGGTGTGGATAAATGGACAAGAACTTATACTGGTTTAGGAAGCTGTCAATTAACAGATATTGCCATAGACAACAGTAGCAATATATATGTATTAGGAACACAAAACAGTACCAACAATAATGCTGATTTTGTAGTTCAAAAATACAATGCCAATGGTTTATTGCTTTGGACTAAAACCTACAACGGAGCATCCAATTTACAAGATAAGGGAGAAAAAATTTCAATTGATAATGCCACCGGAAATGTATTTGTGGCAGGGACAGTAAATTACAACGGTAGTGCGAATCAACGTGACCTTGTTTTGGTAAAGTACAACAGTAATGGATTACGTCAATGGCAAAGGGTATTTGGACACAAAGGATCAAATACTGTTAAGGAAATTCTTTTTGATGCAACAGGAAACAGTTATGTTGTTGGAAATGCCTTGGACACTAACAATATTAGTGGAGCGCAGCCTAGTAGGATTTTTGTTGCTAAATTTTCTTCCGGAGGCACCCAACAATGGCTCAAAGTTCACAACAATGGAAACTATGTACACGAATGGGCTAAGTCGGCAGTAAGCGATAACAGTGGTAATATTTATATTGGTGCTGAAGTTAAAGACTCTGCTTCTTTTGTTAGTGATATGCTTGCTTACAAATTATCGAATTCAGGAGCTAAGCGCTGGGAACAAAGAGGCGATGGTTTAGCTGGTGAAAACGATTTTGTAAGTGCAATTTACAAAGACAATTTAAGCAATGTTTACGTTACCGGTCGTAATGGTAATGCAAGTTACGATGTCCGCACCACACGAATTGCCGATAAAATTGTTTCTTGTAGTACCGGATTTACTCAATTATGTTACCTCAATAAAACCAGGTGCTATGCCAATGCCGATGTAGCACTTTACCTCTCAAAAGGTGCAAAAATGGGAGCTTGTGTTGGATTAAGGAAGATGGAACTTGAACCTTATCAAGCTATGGAAAAAGGATTAGTGATTTATCCCAATCCATCTAACAGCAATTTCACCTTTCAAACTGCAGAAGATGATTTTGCAACACTTACCCTACTTGACCTTACCGGAAGAGAAATACAAAAGCATGAAAATGTTAAAGCGGGCTTTCAATTTGGCAATGAACTTGAAGCCGGAATATATCTTGCAAAAATAACTGGTGTAAGCGAAACAAAAATCATTAAGCTAATCAAAAAATAAAGCATAATCCGATTTCTGCTATTTAGTCAGAGCATTGTTACATCAATAGTTCCTAATAACTTTAGAATATTTGTGTTAGTTTTACCTTCATTCTAAAAACGCCCATGAAAAATAAAATTAACCGGTTCCTATTTTTGAGTATTACTATTTTGCTTGTACTTAACTCTGCTTGTACAACTATTGAAGGTACGGGGCCTTTAGTAAGTCAAAAAAGGAACACAATCGAATTCAATGGTGTAACCTTGGATATGAATGCCAATGTTTATTTGATTCAGGGAGATACCCCATCGGTTATTATACGATCACAACAAAATATTGCCGATGAAATTATAACTGAAATGGATGGATCGAACTTAGTAATTAAAACAAAAAATTCAATCTCAACAAACGAACCTATTGAGCTTTGGCTTACATTAAAAAACATTGAAGAGATTGAACTAAACGGAAGTGGATCTATTACAAGTGAGTCTAGTTTTAAGACTGAAAAAACCAGTATTGACATTTCAGGAAGTGGAAAGGTTTCTTTGGTGCTTATGAACGAGAAACTCGATGTTTCATTAAACGGATCCGGCGATTTAATTTTAACTGGAAAAGTTACTGCTGCAGAGCTTGAAGTCACCGGTTCTGGAAATATACTGGCGAGTGAATGCTACATCGATGATTGTGATGTGACTGTTTCTGGCTCTGGTATGGCCAAGTTACATGTTAGTGAAAAACTCACATCCAATATCAATGGTAGCGGTTCCGTTCATTATTTGGGTAATCCGCAAAAAGTAAAAAGCGAAATTAGTGGAAGCGGACAATTGATAAAGGAAAATTGATTGTGTATTTTTGAAGGTAGATTAATTTAGAATTCTTAATACTTGTTTAAGCATAAATCATTTAATACAATGAAAAAATTTCTTTTTTTTCTTTTTGCCTTTGCTTCATTAGTGGTAGGAGCTCAACAAACTGTAATTTCTGCAAAGTATGATAACATTGGTAAGTTTTATAACGGTATTGCCATTGTTCGTTTAAATGGAAAAGTTGGTGCCATTAATAGTGATGGTAAAGAAGTTATTAAACCTGAATGGGATAAACTAAGCGGATTTGGGAGCGACGGAATTGCCTTTGCTCATAAGGATGGCTTAGTTGGACTCATTTCAAAAACCGGGAAGGTTTTGTTAAAGCCAAATTATCAGCGCATCAGCAATTTTAAATATGGAAAAGCAACAATTACAAAAGACAATATGATTGGCCTGGTTGATATTAACGGAAAGATTTTAATTGAGCCGAAATATCAAAAACTCGTTATCGAAAAAGGTGGACTGATACGGGCAACTGAAAATGGAACTGAAGTTCTTTTGAAGTCAGTAAAATAGATCTTTTTCGTTTTTTTCATCTCCTTCAAATATCGGATAAATAGTTGTTTTATCGATGAAAGTAATTTTTGATTGGTCAAGTTTAAAAAAATACTTAATGGGCTGACTTTACTAGCTGTGCTATTGTAAATAAAACCGAGTTATAATCCTTTCTTATAATCTGCTGTTTCAATTTCAAAAACAGAAAAAACGATTATTTTATTGTGCTGTTTCGATGTTTCGTAAAGCAATGAAAATCTCACCTATTGCAGCTCTGTAGAAATAAGAAACTACTTTTTTTCGGAATACATTTTCATTTTTTGCTACCTTCGCAATTCATTTGAATTTGGTTGATTGCGATAATCACAATCAATTCTCTATTATTTGAATAAGCTAATAGCAATTTATTTTCTAAAATCTATTGAATATAGTTTTTGTACAGCAGCTATAGATTTTTTGATTTTCTACTTAATGGGTGAATAATTGGCGTAACAAAACGAATAAATAAACTTATGAAAAAACTAGTTGAAGAGTTTTCTAAAGAATTAAGTGCTTCCTTCCAAATTAGCGAGGCTGCAATCTTAACAAAATCGAGCAATGCAATACACAATGTATTTATTTCAGGTTGTGGTGGTTCGGGTATAGGTGGCACAATTGTAGCCGAATTGGTTGCAGGTGAAGCAACTGTGCCAATTACAGTTAATAAAGATTATTTCATTCCTGCTTTTGTAAGCAAAAACACTTTGGCCATTATTTGTTCTTACAGTGGAAACACTGAAGAAACCATTAGTGCAATGGAGTTTGCAATGAAACAAAATGCAAAAATAGTATGTGTTACCTCCGGAGGTAAAATTGCTGAAATGGCAAAAACTGCAGGATACGATTGCATATTTATACCACCCGGTCGACCACCACGCGCAAGTTTTGGATATTCCGGACTGCAACTTTTCAAAATTTTGCATTTCAACGGTATCATTAGTGATGCTTATAAAAACGATTTGTCAAAGGCTATTAAATTACTCGATGCAGAAGAAAGTGACATACAAAAAACCGCTCTGGAAGTGGCCCAAAAATTTGTTGGTAAAACTCCTGTAATTTACACACTTGGATCAACTGAAGGTGTCGCTGTACGCTTTCGCCAGCAAATTAACGAAAATGGAAAAATGCTTTGTTGGCATCATGTGATCCCCGAAATGAACCACAATGAACTGGTTGGTTGGACACACAAAAATGACAACCTAATTGTTTGTGCTATTCGCACCAAGCACGATTTTTATCGCTCAGTAAAACGACTGGAGGTAAACAAAACAGTATTTGAAAAATATACCCCACACTATGTTGAATTACATAGTAAAGGCGATTCTAAAATTGAAAATGCGTTATATCACATTCATTTGGGGGATTGGATTAGTTGTTTTATTGCCGATATTAATAAAATTGATGCAACGGAAGTTAATGTGATCAACCACTTAAAAAATGAGCTGGCAAAAATTTAACCTGCTGTAAGCAATGCAAACAGTTATTTTTCGCGATTTAGGATTGATGGAGTATCAGGATGCATGGACGTATCAGGAAAACTTGTTTGCACAAATTATCGCACAAAAAATGAGTAATCGTGAGGCGCAAGAAAGGGCCACACAAGCTACAAAAAACTACCTTTTGTTTTGCGAACATCCTCCGGTATACACACTTGGAAAAAGTGGTTCCGAAAAAAATTTGTTGATTAGTAAAGAAGAATTGTCTGAAAACAATATTGGGTATTTTCCAATTAACCGCGGTGGCGATATTACCTTTCATGGTCCTGGCCAGTTAGTAGGCTACCCAATTTTAGATTTAGACAATTTTTTTACCGATGTGCATAAATACCTGCGATTACTGGAAGAAGCTATTATTTTAACACTCGCCGATTTTGGTTTAGTTGGAGAACGGTACCCCGGTTACACTGGAGTGTGGCTGGATGCCAGTCATCCTGAAAAAGCCCGAAAAATTTGTGCTATGGGAGTGCGTTGTAGTCGCTGGGTTACCATGCATGGTTTTGCTTTGAACGTTTCAACCAATCTCGATTATTTTAATCAAATTGTTCCTTGCGGAATTAGCAACAAAGCTGTTACCTCCATGGAAAAAGAGTGCGTTAAAAAAATTGAAATGCAACTTGTAAAAGAACGCTTAAAAGCCCATTTTCAACAGCTGTTTGAATGTATGCTTCAATCAGAAAATTATTCATTAGTTACAAATTAATACATTCATATGGAAGTGAAAGACAGCAATGGAAACATACTGAATACAGGCGATTCAGTAACTGTTATCAGAAGTTTAAAAGTAAAAGGATTATCTACGGATATTAAGCGTGGTCAAGTGGTAAAAAATATTCGACTTACCGATACTGCCCATGAAATTGAAGGAAAAGTAAATGGTACATTGTTGGTGTTGAAAACCGAGTTTTTGAAAAAGGCTTAGTTTCAAAGTTAAAATATCGGGGAATGGCTTATTTACCTGATTCTAGAACCTGACATTCCCGGTATTCATTAACAAAAGTTCCTGTAATTTAATGTACAAAGGTTAGTGTACTTCTTTTAATTACTGATTATTTTCATTTGAATAAAAATGTATCTTCGAGTTAAATAACTAGTAATGAAAATTGCCAAACAAATACTTAAATGGATTGTAATTATACTTGTGGTAGCCTGTATTTCGCTGGTTATTAGTGGTAAAACATACATATTTAAGGCAATAGCCAATACTTACCTCAAAGGTCGTTCCGGTCCATCCATTAGCGAATACAAAATTTTTAGTTACCATACCGTTTTAAATGACTCGGCTCAAAACTGGTCATCTGCTAGAGATTTCAACCAACATAAAATAAGTGCTGAACAGCGTGCGGAGTTTGAAAAATATAAAACTACCGCATTTTTTGTGTTGAAAAACGACTCTGTGAAATACGAAGAGTATTGGGACGGATTTAGTGACACGTCGCACACCAATTCATTTTCAATGGGCAAAAGCATCGTAAGTATTTTAGTTGGAATTGCGATCGACGAACATAAAATTAAAAGTGTAGATCAACCCATCGTTGATTTTATACCCGAATTTGCAGTTGGAGCAAATGCTAAAGTTACAGTGAAACATTTACTTACCATGAGTTCCGGTATTAATTTCGATGAAGATTATATTAACCCGTTTGCATATCCTGCCGCAGCTTATTATGGCTCCGATTTAAAAGCCTTAACCTACGAATACCAAGTAACCGAAGAACCTGGAAAAAACTGGAAATACCTTAGTGGTAATACCGAATTACTAGGATTTGTGCTGGAAAAGGCAACCGGAAAAAGCATTAGTGAATACGCATCCGAAAAACTTTGGAAACCAATGGGAGCTAATCATCCGGCGTACTGGAGTTTGGATCATGAAGGAGGAGTTGAAAAAGCATATTGTTGTTTTAACAGCAACGCCCGCGACTTTGCACGTTTTGGATCACTCTATTTAAATCAAGGTTCATGGAAAGGAAAGCAACTCGTTTCAAAACTATACGTGCAACAATCGATACAATCTGCAGATTTAATTGATGACAATGGCAACAAAAACAATAAATACGGGTATAGCTGGTGGTTACTTAATTACAAAAACCATCCGATTTATTACATGCGTGGAATTTTAGGACAATATGTATTTGTTATTCCGGATAAAAATATGGTAGTGGTACGATTGGGCCACAAACGATCAACTGAAAAAATAAACGACCATCCAAAAGATGTTTACCTCTTTTTGGATGCTGCTCTTGCTATGGATGAATTATGATAAAAGATATTCCTGAATTAAAAGTGGAAGATGTGGCGCTTGCCATTGTTAAAGAAAAAAACGAATACTCTGAAACTATTTGGAATTCCTACTTAATTAACTTAAAAAAACGCGCATTGGATGCTGTTTTAGTTACGAGTACCGGCTATGGGGTTTTAAATGAAGAAAAGGTCAATACCTCTACTTTACGTCATTTTTTAGATACGGTTCAACCTAATTCTTTTGTAAAAATAGAGCCTATTATTGAAGATGTATTTGGCCTAAATAACGAATATTGGGTTAGTTTTTACCTCGATAAAAAGTTATACGATAAGAAGTTTATTTTTCTACCGGAAACAATCTTAGAAGAAAACCTCATCAATATTCCGGTAATAAACAAAAAGGGCATCATGATTAAATAGTTTACCTCTTAAAAAGGAAGCACAACCAACTATTCATTCACAATCACCAGTTTTTTAGATAAAATAGCGTCCGGCATTTCAATTTTCAAAAAGTAAATACCCGCATCTAAATTATTCAACAAAATTTCTGTTTGTCCACTTTTTATAGTTTCTGTATAAACAACCGCTCCCAAAGCATCACAAATACTCAGGCTTTTTGCTGGATAAGTTTCATCAAACTTCAAATTTATTTTATCTTTTGCAGGATTGGGATAAACTAAAAATTTAGTATCTGTTTCCAACTTATTTATTCCAACCGGCGTAACGCTGAAATGAATATTTGCTCTGCTTCCCGTGGTATATAAGGATCCCATTGTTGTAGTAGCACTAAATGAATGTGAAACAACTGCAGGATTAAAGCCTGAAGTAGCAGCCCAATTTACCGCGGCTGTGCCTGCTCCCGTGCGCACCCATCGTGTTAAAACCATTACATTATCAGTTCCATTCCAAATAAATGGAGTTGAAAAAGTAAAATCAACCCATCCTATAGAAGCCGGTAATCCAACTGCTGTACTGCTATAAACCAGTGTAGCACCCACCGACTCAATATCAAAATTCCCGGCACCTCCCGAAAAATTGGATAGTGTAGTAGGTTTCATGTAAATTTCGAAACTGGCATCATTCGATAAATAAGCGCCAAGGTCGTTTTTATACCAACCTGCACTTGTAAACAAACCCGGAGTAGCACCATTTGCAACTAATTCTGATTGCTGATAAATACTTAAATTCCAACTGTGTGTATTCGTACTTCCGCTACTAAAAATATAAATAGGGCCATATAACAAATTACTCACACCGTTACCTATAGTAACAACCTGTGCCGACAAATTAGTGAATGCTAGCAAAAAGAAAGCAAAAATGAATGCGATTTTTTTCATGGTTAATTAAAAAGTTTAGTGATGTTATTTCCCTTTTTGATTAAAGAAAATGGGATTTCCAAAAATACGGCAATACCACTATCACTTGAACCTGATTTACATAAAATATACAATTTTATGAACAATAAACTGGTTGCACACAAGTAAAGATTCGTACAAGTCAATGTTTAAAGGACTTTCAAGTATATTAATTAGTCGTTTTAGTAAATTTCCATCCATATTAATGTCATTTTTTTGTCGTTAAATGATGTTATTTTAACGATTTATTTTAATTAGGTATAAAATATAACTATATTTGTAGCTCATTTTTAGTGAATAGTGAAACCTATTTTACTTAACCCACGTAAATAGGTCTGGAAAATTGAAATGAAACTTTATTGACTTTATCGAAACCCTCGAATGTCGAGGGCTCTGCTAAAAATTTAAGTTTTACTTATTTATCCACTAACTAAACACAAGAAAATGACACCAGATTACACCAAAACAATTTTTGAAATTCAAAAATTAAAAAAAACAACCACCATGAAAAAAGCTACAACTTTTCAAAAAAGTTGCATTGCCATTATTCTATTTTTTGGCATTGCCTTGAATAGTGTGTTTGCACAAACACCGCTGTTCACTCAAAACTTTAATAGTTCGAGCACACTTTCGAACTATATTAATAGCTCCAGTCCAAACAACGGACAGTTTAATGCTATTACTACCTCAAGTGGAATGACAGCCTCCATTACCGGAAGCGCTCTTCAATTTGTTAGAACTTCGGGAACAGGTTCGTTCTCTAGAACTACAAATTTTAGTCAGATACCTTCTGGAATCATTTACAAGTTCGACCTAAATGTTACTGCTTCCAGTCAAACTGGTACAGTTGCACGTTGGCAGGTAGGTGATGGTTTCAGTACCAACAATAGCAATGAAAGTTCAAACGATTGTTATGCTCAATTTGCAATTGACTTTAGAAACGGGAACAATTACCGAATAAATGATATAACGAATGGCAACACTTATAGTAATTTTAGTGGTGGAACTGTTAGAACCATTACATGGGTTTTAAACAATTCAGGAAGTACACTTTCTTACAATGCCCCTGATGGAACCATTAAAACAGTTTCAAACAATAGTACTGATTTATGGGTGGGTAACACACGTGTAATTACAGGTGCAGATGTAGAAGATAATGGAAATATTAGCGATTTAAAGTTCGTGTTTAGTAATGGTACCGGTACCGTAATTATGGATAACATCTTAATTACCCAATACATTCCAATAGTTACAACTCAGCCTAGCGCTTCTCCTTCGGTATGTGCCGGAACAAGTGTAACATTTACAGCTGCAGCAAGTGGTTTACCAGCTCCTACTGTGTACTGGCAAAAAAATATTAGCAGTGTATGGACCGACATTTCCGGAGCTACCTCAAATTCTTATACCATTTCTTCACCAGTAGTTGGGGATGCCGGTCAATACCGCGCGCTATATACTAACAGTGAAGGTTCAACTGCAAGTAATACTTCTACCTTAACTGTTAATGCTATTCCAACCGGTGGTTCTGTTAATACAAGTGCAACGGTGTGTTCAGGTTCAAATAGTGGAACATTAACTTTAAGTGGCAATACCGGAACAGTTCAAAAATGGCAATCATCAACTAATGGAGGAGCAAATTGGAATGATATTTCAAATACAACGTCTTCACATAATTACACGAACCTTTCAACAACAACTATGTACAGGGCGGTTGTTCAATCATCTGGGTGTACAGCAAATTCTTCTAGCGCAACGATTACAATTAATCCTTCAACAGCTATCACTACACAACCTTCAAACAGCAGTGTTTGTCAAAACAGCAATTCTAGCTTTACCGTTGCTGCTAGCGGAGTAGGCTTAACCTACAAATGGCAAGACAACAGTTCAGGAAGTTTTGCTGATATTTCAGGAGCTACTTCAGCCACACTTAATTTAACTTCTGTAGGTGTTGCAATGAATGGTCGCCAATATAAATGCATTGTTTCAGGAACCTGTGGTTCTGCAACTTCAAATACTGTTACGCTTACTGTTAGTCCTACAAGTGTAGGAGGTAATGTAACAACAAGTGCTACTGTTTGCTCCGGAACAAATAGTGGTGTACTTACGCTAAGTGGACATACAGGGTCTGTTCAAAAATGGCAATCTTCAACTAATGGGGGTAGCAATTGGAACGATATTTCAAATACCACCACTTCTCATTCCTATACTAATTTATCAACTACAACCATGTATCGTGCAGTAGTGGTTAGTGGTGTATGTGCATCAGCAAATTCAACAGCTGCTACAATTACAGTAAATACTTTACCTACTGCTTATACAGTTACAGGTGGTGGTTCATATTGTACAGGTGGCGCAGGAGTTTCAGTGGGTTTGTCGAATTCGCAAACTGGCGTTAACTATCAGCTAAAACTAGCCGGTATCAATACAGGAAGTCCTGTTGCCGGAACAGGAAGTGCAATTAGTTTTGGGAACAATACTGCTGCCGGTAACTACACTGTTGAAGCGACCAATGCAAGTACAAGCTGTGTTAGAAACATGACAGGTAGTGTAAATATAAGTATTAACCCATTACCTTCAGTTAGTTTAGCTGCAAGCAGTGTGGATTGTTTTAACTCACTCTTAACAGCTACAAATTCGGGCGGAGGAATGTCAAGTGTTACAGGAACAAATGGTACTGATTTTAGTATTTCTAGTTCAGGAACACCTACCATCAGCAGCACCATTACCTTACCTGCTGGTTATTTAACTGCAGCTTCCAACCTAACAGTAACCTTAAACATCGATCATGCCGGTGCCGGGGATTTGATAGCTACATTAATTAGTCCTTCTTGCGGCCAAACAGTTTTATTTAATCGTCCCGGAGGTACCGGAAATACGAACGATCTAGTGAACAATGCTGATTATGTATTTGCCACTTCATTTGGAACAACTTTTCCTGGTTCGTCAGGAGGAGAGGTACCAAACGGGAATTACAATGCAAGCTTTTCTGGATTGACTTATCCTTGTTCAAACGTTGCAGGTACCTGGACCTTACAAATTCAAGATATGCAAAATAGCCGAGGTGGTACATTAAGAAGCTGGTCAATTGCTATATCTAATGCTGCAGGATATACAACTGTGTTTAGCGGACCTGCAACAATTGGAACAACTTTAAACATTGGGGCATTGGCTACTGCCACTGTTACTCCTCCTAACGGAACAAACACTTATACAGCAACTACAACTGATGCCAATGGTTGTGTTTCGGCACCATCTAATGCAGTAAATGTGGTAATTGCTCCTACTTTTAGTTTAACTTCTTTGCCATCTTCTCAAGTAAGTTGTGTTGGACAAAGTGCAACATTTAATGTAGTGGCTAGCGGTAGTGGTTTAAACTTTCAGTGGAGAAAAGGCTTAGTTAATTTAATCGACGGTGGAAATATAGCAGGTGCAAATTCTGCAACTCTAACTTTATCTAACTTAGCTGCTGTTGATGCCGCTAATAATTACAATGTTGTAGTTACAGATGGTTCATGTACACTCACTAGCCCAAATGTTTCACTTGGGGTAGGTACCACTTTGCCAGCTACTCCGGTTGTTACTCCTACCTCTGCAGTGCTATTTCCGGGTGATATTCAAGCTTTGACGGCAACTAATACTACTAATTCAACACTAGGAACCGGGACTTCAACCAATACTACAACTGGCTATCCTGCCGTTTTTGGAACTTATTATGGCGGGGCACGTCATCAGGTTTTAGTACTTGCTTCTGAATTAACTACAATGGGTATTGTAGCTGGTGAAGCGATTAACAGTATCACTTTTGATGTTGCTAATACGAACAACGCACATGCGATGATAAATTATACCATTAGCATTGGAAACACTGCTTTATCAGCACTCAATTCAACTTTTGTTGGAGGCTTATCTCAAGTGTATTATACAGCATCATACTCAGCAAACAATGGTTTGAATTTAATTAATTTTAGTAGTCCTTTTGTTTGGAATGGAACTAGCAACCTTGTTATTGAAACAGTATTTAATAACGACTATTTAGGAACAACTGCAAATCCAAATTGCTCAATAAAATATACTACTACTGCTTTCACAAGTGTGAATTATTCACGAGAAGATAATGCCGGAGCTGGTAATGGACCTATTTTAGCATTAAACTCTGACGGGACAAGCAATCGTAGACCAAATATGGTATTAGGTCATGCTGTACCTTCATCAATTTCCTGGTCACCGATGATTGATTTATATACGGATGCTGCAGCCACTGTTGCTTATACTGGAGGAAATGCAAACATTGTGTATGCCTCACCCGCTTCAACTACAACCTATACTGCTATTGCAACCAGTAATTTAGGATGTCCATCGGCTAGTAGCTCATCTGCTGCATTAACAGTTATTACAACTCCTCCGAATTGTGTAACTGCCACTGTAAACGGTGCTGCATGCGTAACTGCTACCAGTTTAACTTGGCCGGCTGCTAGCAATTATCCATCTGGGTACTACGTGTATATTGGCACAGATAATCCGCCAACCAATATAGTTTATCAACAAGATATTGGATTAACTACTTCGTATAATTTACCAAGTTTACAAGGTGCAACCACCTATTATTATCAAATTGCTCCTTATAATGCAAATGGAGAAAATACACTTTGCGCTGCCGGTTCGTTTGTTTCCGGAACTTCAGCAACGAGCCAAGTAACACAAGTTACAGCCTATACAATTAATTTAGAAAACGCTGTCGTTCCTGCTTTGCCTTGTGGAGTAACAAATTCTGACGAGAACTTTCCGAATGATGGTACTAGCTGGTATACTTCAACCGTAGCACCAAGAAACGGTGGAAAACATTTGAGAATCGATAAAAACCCAAACAATGTAACAGCAAAGGATGATTGGGTATATTCGGCACCGCTGGCTTTAACTGCAGGAAAATTGTATCGAATTTATTGGTATTCTCGTGCAAGTTTAGCTGCAAACACAGAGAATTATGAAGTTTTTATTAGCAATTCTCCAGATGCCGCAACTATGCTTACAACTGCTTCAGTATACAATGGTGCTACCAATTCGCTTAGCTATCAATTAGACTCTAGTGCTGATATCATTCCTCCATTTACAGGCGAGTATTACTTTGCTATTCATGCAAATAGTCCTGCCAACAGAGGTAGTTTGTATTTAGATGATATATCTGTTATTGAAATACCGGTTACAGCATTATCACCTCTTTCATGTACTACAATTCCTTCTATGTCTGATCAGTTGTTCTGTAACACCATCTTAGGAGCTCAAGATTATAAATACAAAATTGAAAATTTAAGTACCAGTTTTTCATACGAATACACTCGAAACTTTGCTATTCCTGATTTTCGGTTGATATGGGCACCCGGAGTTTTATATGGTAACACTTACGATGTTTCAGTTTCTTACAAGAAAAACAATGTGTGGTCACCATACGGAGCTTCATGTCCGGTTACAATAGGACCTTTCCCGGTTATTCAATTA
This sequence comes from Bacteroidetes bacterium UBA4408, assembly GCA_002389785.1. Classification (GTDB taxonomy): domain Bacteria; phylum Bacteroidota; class Bacteroidia; order UBA4408; family UBA4408; genus UBA4408. The sequence goes on along the minus strand of DGQS01000195.1, from coordinate 12,638 downwards.
CGTCCCTCATCTTGTGGTATTTCTATCACCGATCAAAGTGTTCAACTATTTACAGATTCGGTACCGGGAGCGAACGATTACGAATACCGTATTGTTAATTCAACCTTAGGATATGATCATACCTGGTCACGTGGAAATACTTCTACCAATTACCGCTTGTCATGGGCTTATCAGTATTCTCCAATTTTAGTTGAAAGTTTGCCTTATGGATATACTTACGATGTACAGGTTCGCGCCTTGGTTGGAAAAACCGGTGCAGCTTATGGAAACCTTCCGGGTGAATACGGTAGTTTTGGATCAGTATGTACCATTACACTTGCAGGTAGCCCACAAACTCAATTAAAGCCAACTTCGTGTGGAATAACTTTAAACAATTTAACCGATCAAATATTCTGTATTCCTGTATCAGGTGCTACTGATTATGAATATCATATTGAAAACTCATTTATTGGTTATGATAAATATGTTACAAGAAATTCCGTTAATACAGATTTCCGTTTATCTTGGATATCTTCAAATACAGTAATGGGTTTACGTTTTGCAACTACTTACAACATTTCTGTAAGAGCTAAAGTGGGTGGAGTTTGGTTGAATTTTGGGCCAATGTGTCAAGTTACAACACCTCCACATCCTATGACTAAATTGCAAAGTGCTTATTGTACTTACACTTTACCTACTTTTCAAACCACTTTGTATAGCGATGTGGTGCTAGGAGTTACGAATTACCGTTACCACATTACCGGCCCTAACGGATATGATCGTATTGTAGATAGAAATGCTCCAAGTAATGACTTTAAATTTACTTGGTCGATGAAATGCTGTGGGCAGCAAAATGTGTTACCAAACACTACTTACCAAGTTGAAGTTGCGACTTATGCCGGTGGAGTTTGGAGCGATTATGGAACTCCTTGCAATGTAACTATAGGAAACAGTATATCCCGAATGGCTGCAACCAACATCAATGAAGTTAGTGAACTAAATCCTGAAATGAAGGCAGTTTCGGTAAATGTTTACCCTAACCCAGCTGTGGCCGGACAAGTATTTACAATTAATGTAAACGGGTTTGATGATGAAACCTCTTCTTCATATCAAATTAATTTGTACGATGCAATTGGTAAAGTAGTTTACGCTTCAACAAATAAAGCAAACGAAAGTGGTGAGTTAATTTTAACACCCGATTTACAACTTGCTGCAGGTGTTTATTTTATTGAAGTAAAAAACAATGCAATTAATTTACGCGAAAAGCTTGTAGTTGAATAAGCAAGTTAACAAGCTATAAAACAAAGCCCTTTGTCGTTTAATTGACAAAGGGCTTTTTGTTAGTAGTATCTACTTAAAAACTTGAGGGATAATTAGTTCCTTTTATTGATTTTTTTATATTTTAGATGTTCGAATTCACAATGAACTAATCTCAAAAACTATGAAAAAAGTTCTACTAATATTAGTAATTGCACTAGTAGCCATAATTGGTGGTCTATTGAGTTATGTGAAACTGCTTTTACCCGATGTGGGGCCTGCGCCTGACATTCAGGTTGAAATTACTCCCGCTCGTCTTAAACGAGGCGAATATCTTGCAAATGCGGTATGTGTTTGCATGGATTGCCATTCGAAAAGAGATTGGACAAAATTTTCGGGTCCTCCTGTTGAAGGAACTTTTGGTCAAGGTGGAGAAGTATTTAACCAGGATTTTGGATTTCCGGGATCCTTTATTTCTAAAAACATTACACCTGCCGGAATAAAAGATTGGAGTGATGGTGAAATTTTTAGAACCATAACCACCGGTGTAAATAAATATGGTAAAGCACTTTTCCCCATTATGCCCTACATGCACTATGGGCAAATGGATCAGGAGGATCTTTATTCTATAATTGCTTATATACGTTCCTTGCGGCCAATTGAAAAAGCAAACGAAGAATCCAAACCTGATTTTCCCATGAATTTTATTTTGAATACCATTCCATCAAAACAAGAAATGACAAAGCTTCCAAGTCCTGCTGATAAATTAGCTTATGGAAAATACATGTGGAATGCCAGTGGATGCACTGAGTGCCATACCAAGCAAGAGAAAGGCAAACAAGTTCCGGGAATGGAAATGGCAGGAGGTTTTGAATTTAATTTAGGCCCTATGGGTATTGTACGTTCAACCAATCTTACTCCCGATGTTGAAACCGGTATAGGTAGCTGGACTGAGCAAAATTTTCTGGATCGCTTTCATGTTTATTCTGATTCAGCCTATGTGCCTCATACTGTTGAAAAAGGTGCTATGCAAACAGTTATGCCCTGGGTGATGTACGCGAAGATGACTGATGAAGACCTGTCGGCCATTTTTGCTTACTTGAAAACCTTGCCACCTGTTAAAAATCAAGTTGAGAAATTTACAGCACGCTAATCCGGTTCAAAAATTTAGTTTTTATATAAACGACTTTAAATTGTGAAGTGTTTTATGTAAGTACTTACATTTAGTATATTTGCTAAATGAATCAAGCGGATTTTATTAATCAATTGCAAGAGCTTGCATTGGGAACTCGCCTTAAAAGGCTGAGCGATACGCTCATGGGTGATGTTGCTAAAATTTACAAAGACGAACATCTTGATTTTGAACCACGTTGGTTTACCATGCTGTACTTGCTGAACAAAGAAAAATCTCTTTCAATTATTGAGATTGCAGATCGTCTAAAGCTTACACATCCAGCAGTTGTTCAATTTGCAAATCAATTAAAAAGCAAAAAATTTGTGCTTGAAAAAAAAGACAAAAAAGACGCTCGAAAACGCATGTTGGCTATTAGCAACAAAGGTAAGTTAGTAGTTGAAAAACTTCAACCTATATTGATTCAAATTGAAAATTCAACACGAGAGTTATTGCAGGAAAGCGGTGTTGACTTGCTTTACAGCATTGAAAAAGTGGAGAAATCTCTACTTACTCAAAGCATGTACAATCGGGTTAAATCAGGATTAAAAAAACACTTGCTTTCAGAGGTAAAAATTACTCCCTTTCAATCGAAATATAGAACAGATTTTAAACTGTTAAACGAAGGCTGGATTCAAAAATTTTTCACGCTTGAAAAATCGGACAATCAAATTTTAAGCAATCCGGAAAAATATATTTTGGAGAGTGGAGGTGCTGTGTTTTTTGCGGTTCATCAAAAAAAAGTAATCGGAACTATTGGGATTTCCAATCATGGAAAAGGGGTATTTGAAGTAAATAAAATGGCAGTTGCGGAAGAATTTCAAGGACTATCAATAGGCGCTAAATTGTTGACTGAGGCAATTTCTTTTGCAAAAAAGAAAAGAGCTAAACAGGTGTATCTTGAATCAAACACAAAACTTCGTGCTGCGATACATTTGTATGATAAACTTGGATTCAAGCAGGTTGAAAATTTTAATTCGAGCTCTTACAAACGGACCAATATAAAAATGACCTATGCGTTGAATTGAATTTGCATTAGGCTGTAGTTAAGCGTTAAATAATAGGCGTTGAGAGTAGCCTGTAGAATTTTATAAAACAATACCTAATAACTGATACTTTAGAGAAAAAATATGAAATCAAGACACTTCATAACACTTTTTTTGGCAAGTTTGTTAATTGCTTGCTCCGGCGCTGTTTCAACAGATAAAAATGAGAATAACAGCGAGAAGGCGGATACGCTTTTTGAAAGTTATTTTAATGAGCGTATGCGTTTGTTTCCATTGGAGGCAACCTTAAATGGAGAAAATCAATACAACGATTTATTACCTTGTGATATCAGCGATAGTTACCGCGAAAAACTAAAAGAGTTTTATTCAAAGTATTTGCGATTGGTTACCACTTATTCAAGCGATAAATTATCTGAGAACGATCGAATTACTTGTGCTATCTTGAAGAGAGAAATGGAGGTAAGTTTGGAAGGTTTGAAATTTCACGACAATTACCAGCCCATTCAGCAATTTTGGAGTACCCCAATTACCATGGCACAATTGGGATCGGGAAGTAGCAACCAGCCCTTTACTACCCCTAAAGACTATGCTAATTTTTTATCGCGCATCAATGCATTTTCTGATTGGTGCGATTCGGCAATTGTGTATATGCGAAAAGGGATCGCAACGGGAGAGGTTATGCCTGCAATACTCATGGAGCGCACCTTGCCCCAGTTAGAAGACATGGTGGTAAGTGATCCAAAATTAAGTGTCTTTTACGGTCCAATAAACTTGCTTCCCGCACAATTTTCTTCATCTGAAAAAGAGCAAATCACGCGCGAATACGAAAAAGCAATTCTTGATAAAATTAATCCATCGTTTAAAAAATTAGCCGATTTTGTACGAAGTGAATACTTGCCAAAATGCCGACAAACTGCAGGGATTTTAGCTATTCCGGGAGGAAAGGAACGTTATCAGTTTTTAATTAAACAATGGACTACAACCGACTTAACAGCCGATGAGGTATTTGAATTAGGTAAAAGTGAGGTGAGCAGAATACGTGGAGAAATGGAAAAAATTATGCATGAAACAGGATATACCGGTGATTTAAAATCATTTTTTGCATACATCAACAACGACAAAAAATTCTTTCCGTTTAAAACCCCCGAGGAGGTGCTAAACGCATATCGTTCAATTGAAGTGAAAATGGCACCTCAACTTAGTCGCTTATTTGGTAAAAAACCACGCGCAAAGTTTGAAGTTCGAGAAACCGAAAAGTTTCGTGAAGCAAGCGCCAGTGCTGAGTATAACAATGCTGCTCCAGATGGTTCAAGACCCGGAATTTTTTATGTACCAATTGTAGATGCAACAAAATGCAATTATTTTGGTATGGAATCATTGTTCTTACACGAGGCTATTCCAGGCCACCATTATCAAACTTCTCTTCAATCTGAAAATAATTCATTACCAAAATTCAGACGCTTTATATGGTATGGTGCTTTTGGAGAGGGATGGGCTTTGTATACCGAATCATTGGGGAAAGAGCTTGGATTATATACCGACCCATACCAACGATTTGGAAGTCTTAGTAAAGAAATGCACCGTGCCATTCGTTTGGTTACTGATGCCGGTATACATGCAAAAGGCTGGACGCGAGAAGAAGCTATTAATTACTCTTTAGAAAATGAACCGGGCGATGCTGCTGCAATAGCCACCGAAATTGAACGTTACATGGCAATACCGGGTCAAGCATTAAGTTATAAAGTAGGTCAATTAAAAATACTTGCGCTTCGAAAAGAAGCAGAGACTGCGCTTGGCAAAAATTTTAATTTGAGCAACTTTCACGACGAGCTGTTAAATGAAGGTTGTTTGCCCATTAGCGTTTTGGAGGATAAAATTCGCAATTGGATTAAAAAAATGGGTGGTGGCAGTGAACTGGTAAACTGTCACAATACAACTACTTCTTGCCGGGCATATTTATAGGAATATTAATTAACACATTTAAAGCAAGCGATTTTAGTGTGAAAAAGTTTTTATCCTTATTCGTGTTGCTTTTCTTTTTTAATGTGTTGCTAGCGCAAGATAGTATTCCAACTGCAAAAAAAGCCACTGCTGTTCGCATTAGTAAAGCACCACGAATTGATGGAAAATTGGATGATGAAGCCTGGAAAAATATTCCCATTTGCAACCAATTTGTACAATTCAGACCAATCGAAAATTCAAAACCGAGCTTCGATACTGAAGTAAAAATAGTTTACGATAATACCGCGATTTACATTGGTGCTTTTATGCCCGACAACCATCCCGACAGTATTTTACATGAACTTGGCGCACGCGATGCCGAAGATTTAAATGCTGATTTGTTTTACTTTAAAGTAGATCCCTACAACACGCGTCAGGATGGGTTTTTTTTTGGTGTCTGGGCTTCGGGAGTGCAAGTGGATATGAAATGGCTTGATCCAACATTTAATGCTGTTTGGACAAGTGCTGTTGAAATCAATGATAAGGGATGGTGTGTAGAAATGAAAATTCCTTATTCGGCCATTCGATTTCCCAAAAAAGATATTCAACAATGGGGACTCCAGTTTAATCGGAATATCCGGCGTTATCGCGAACTTACGCAATGGGTGCTCACACCAAGTGGCTCCGGCAATCCGCTTTCGTATTGGGGAAACTTAAACGGAATTCAAAATATAAAAACCCCGGTGAGACTTTCATTAACGCCTTATTTGTCTGGCTATGCTGAATCTACTCCCTATCTAGATCATGATGGAACCATTGATCAACAAAACTCATTTTCATATAATGTTGGTGCTGATATTAAATATGGAATTGATGATCGCTTTACCTTAGACATGACTCTTTTGCCCGATTTTGGGCAAGTACAAAGTGATAGCAAAATAAAAAACTTGGGTTTTCGAGAAGTTACTTATAACGAAAACCGTAGCTTTTTTAAAGAAGGTACCGATCTTTTTTCAAAAAACAATTTGTTCTATTCACGTCGAATCGGAAAAACACCCTCAGGCTTTTACAGTGTTTATGACCAACTCGAAAAAGGCGATAGCCTCATTTCAAATCCTAGTAGTATAAAATTGCTCAATGCTACCAAGCTTTCTGGACGTACGAACGGAGGTTTGGGAATTGGATTGTTTAATGCCACAACTGCCGATATGTATGCAGTAGTGCAGGATAGTAGTGGGAATCGACGAAAAATTTTAACTGAACCTTTAACCAATTATTCCCTATTGGTGCTTGATCAACAACTAAAAAATAATTCTTCCATTTATTTTATAAACACCACTTGTGTGCGTGATAAAACCTTTAACGACTCCAATGTTTCCGGAGCCGGAATTACTTTGTTTAACAGCAAAAATTCCTATGCATTTGATGGATTTGGAATTGTGAGTCAAAAGCTTTCAAAAGTGTCCGGCGAAAATGAACTTTATACTGATTTAATCGGGTATAATTATTTTTTGGGAGCACGTAAAAGCAGCGGTAAAATTCAGTTTGGTGCAAGTCGCCAAGTTCGAAGCAGCGGCATTTATACGAGCGATATTGGATTTCAAAGCATCCCTAATGTTGTAAATAACCGCTTGTATATTGATCAATATCAATTTAAACCCAATCGAATAATTCGCGAGGGAAACCACTCTTTAAGTGCCGATTATGCCACGCATTTTGTTACCAAAAAGACTACGAATTTTGAAATTAACTACACAGGATTTGCCTCGCTGCTTAACTATACTGCCATTTTTGGAGGTTTTGGAATTAATCCGCGTGTAAACCTTGATTACAACGAACCGCGTGTTGAAGGGCGTTATGCGAAAACACTTCGTTACTATTACGGATACATTGGCTTTAGTACCGATTACCGAAAGCCAATTGCCATTGACCTTACTCAAAACATGAGCAATTTCATTGATCAATTTAAAATGGAGGGATACAATACCGATGTGAGCATTCGTTACCGTGCTTCAAATAAATTGAATCTTAAATACTCGTTCAGTTTTTACTACGATCCGTTTAATGTTGGGTATGTTACCGTGGATAGTTTAAGTGAAATAATTTATGGGGGAAGAAAGTTACATACCTACATCAATCTTCTTTCCGCAAACTACCTCTTTACCGAAAATATGCGAATTAGTCTTGTAGGTCGACATTACTGGAATACAGGAGTTTATCGAAAGTTTTTTGCCATCATGGATGATGGTAGTTTCGATTCCAACTACGACTATACAAGCAACCATGATTTTAGCTACAATGCCTTTAATATTGATTTGGTATATACTTGGATTTTTTCGCCCGGAAGTCAATTAACTTTTGCCTATAAAAACTCCATTGAAGATGAAACCATTTTTACAAATAGTAAGTTTGGTAAGAACTTTAGCACTACTTTAAATTCCCCACAAACCAATAGTTTGTCGCTAAAACTGCTCTACTTTTTAGACTATTTGTATTTGAAAAGGAAAAATAAATGAACTTAATTTTTATAGTGCCTTATTTTATTCTTTAAGTCGTTTCCATTCACAAATTGTTTCCTAGTTTCAATTTGTATTACTACGAATTATACCCAAAAAGGTCTTCCATTGGTACTGAAAATACTGCAAAGTATTCAGGTTACTCTTTCCCCTTCTCACCTCTAAATTGATCATCGGCATTTTTAAACAACACATTAAAGGTTGTTAAGCTACCATATACTTTGGTGATATATTGTTGCAGATTAATTTTTTCTTCGTCCTCCAACTTATCGTTGCTATTTATCCGCTGTTCCAAGGTACGCATGCGATCGCGAATCAATACAATTTTTCGAAAAAGTGCTTCAATTGGTATTTCTTTAACCGTTAATGATGTATCGGCCGGTTGTAAAATTACCTTGCCTCCTGTCCATTTGTTTCCGAGCTCCACTTTTTCAGGATACTCAACATATTCTTTAATTACCTTAACTAAGGTTTGTTCAATATCCCAAAGGCTTACCAAATCGGCGTCTGGTTCAACCTTATCCAATACACTAAGCCCATCGTATTCAAGAGGTATTTCCTTTGTTCCGTGATTCATAAAAGTAATGAGCACGCTGTGTCTTTTTACATTGATTACAACACCCTCACCATATCCGGGATGTTGCACACGAGAGCCTATGCCAAGATCTATCATTTCGCTTAATTTAGTTGAGAAATTTTTTTGTTGCAGGAATGCGAATCCTCTTATTGATTTCTACCGTACTATTAAATCATAATCACGGTACCATCCGGAATAACTGCGCCTTTTTTTACAATTACAATTCCATCGCGAATGCAATAATTTTCTGTTTCAATATCAGGCATTTTTTTATTCCCTATAATTTTCACGTTGTCGCCAATGCGCACATCTTTGTCGATAATACAATTTTCAAAATGGCCATTTTTGCCAATCGCCATTAGAATGCCCGTTTTTGATTTTAAAATTTCTTCGAGGGTTTCGTAATAATCGTTTCCGAAAAAAATACAGTTTTTCATTACTGTTCCATCGCCAATTTTAGCGCGATTACCAATGATGCATCGCTCTATTTCTTTTGCATTAATGATGCATCCTTCTGAAATCACCGAACCTTTCAATGAAGTGTTTCCCGAAAACTTTGTAGGAGGAAGCATCCTTGCTCTTGTGTAAATTAATTTATCGTTTTCAAATAAATTAAATTGCGGCATAACCTCCGCTAAATCAAGGTTCGCATCAAAATAACTTTTAATGGTTCCAATATCGGTCCAGTATCCGGTGTAGGAATAGCCTTTTACTTTGGTACCGGCGTTTATTGCGGTTGGAATTATTTCTTTACCAAAGTCTGTAAAATTTGGATACTCCTCAAACATTCTATTTAGGGTTTCCTTATTAAACACATAAATACCCATGGAAGCCAAGTATTCTTTTCCTTGAGCCTTTTCACGGGCGCCAACCGGTGAAACCCAATTTACCAGTTCTTGTGGGGATGGCTTTTCTACAAATTTTTCAATAAACCCTGTGGAATTAACCTTCATAATACCAAAACCTGAAGCATCGCTTTTATTAACCGGCAGGGTAGCAATGCTTATTTCGGCATCACTTTCAACGTGTTTGTTAACAAATTCCCGTAAATCCATTTGGTACAATTGATCGCCGCTTAATATCAGAATGTAGTCGTAATCGTGTCCGGCAAGGTGAGGCAAGGTTTGCTTAACGGCATCAGAGGTTCCTTGAAACCACTTTTCGCTGCCGGGCCGCTGCTCTGCTGCAATAATGTCTACAAAAGCATAACTAAAATTATCAAAGTGATAGGTGTTTTTAATGTGTGCATTTAACGAACGAGAGTTGTATTGAGTAAGCACAAAAATTCGCCGAATGCCCGAATGCAGGCAATTTGAGATTGGTATATCAATTAAACGATACTTTCCAGCGATTGGAACAGCAGGCTTACTTCGGATGGATGTTAGTGGATATAATCTTGAGCCGGCGCCACCTCCCAATATCAAACAAACCACTTTTATTAATTTTTCCATTGGCTTAATTTTTATAAATGTTGATGTACTTTTTAATTGCTGTTTTCCATGAAAAATCAAGAGCTACACAGGTTTTTCTTAACTGTTGAAGCAATACTTTGTTTTGAAACAATGCAGCTGCACGCTCAAAACTGTGAAGAATGTCATTTACTGTTGCGTCATTAAAACGAATTCCATATCCTCCATTATCGCCAAAATCTACAACGGTATCCTTTAATCCTCCTACACTTCGCACCATGGGTATGGTTGCATAACGCATGGCATAAAGTTGATTTAATCCGCAAGGCTCAACCAAAGAAGGCATCAAAATAAAATCGGCAGCTGCATACAATTGATGCGCAAGGTTTTCGTTGTAGCCAATATAATTGGCAATGTTGCGTTTGTGTTTTAAAGTTAGTTGACGAATATTATCTTCTATGTTATTCGCACCTGAGCCTAAAATATAAAAATTCATTTTCGAATTTTGCGGAGTATACCTGCCGATAGCTTGAGTTAGTAATTCACCTCCCTTTTCGGTATTTAATCTGCCTATAAAAACAACTAAAGGAAGCGCATGATCGAGTCCAACGGATTCGCACAGTTCTCTTTTGTTTTCGTCTTTAAAATTTTCCCATTTACCGGTGAGCTTCAACGAAAGAGCAGTATCGGTTTTTGGATCCCAAACTTCGGCATCAATTCCATTTACAATACCAATGCTTTTTGCTTGATACTCGTTAAACAACCATTGAAGCGGATTGGATGCTTGTTTTAATTCATCGAGATAACCTTTACTAACCGTAGTAAATTTATGGCAACATTTAATTGCAGTTGCTAGGGGATTTATGGCATTGTCCCAGTCTAAAAAACCTCGTCGTTCTTCATAAAAAAGCGGCAAATAATTCACCAGTTTCCAATCGAAAGCACCGGTATAAAGCCCATTGTGAATGGTAAAGATGGTTTTAATACTTTTTAATTTGTCGAAAACCGGACACTGTTGTAACATGAACGGAATTAGTCCGGTATGGTGATCATGACAATGCAATAATTCGGGTTTACTTTTCCAGCTGTTTAGCCAAACTAATGCGGCCTGTTGAAAAAATATGAACCGCAGCGGATCGTCTTCGTAACCGTATACTTGATCACGAAAAAGCATATCCGGCATATCTACAAAATACACATCAAAACCCAAACCTTGGTCCGGAAAAGCACGAATGCTGAATTCCTTGTAATAGGACTCACTTTTAACAACACCGTCGTAAATGATTGTAGTGGTATTGTTTTGGGTCCATTTTTGGTTGTAATAGGGTATTATAATGCAGGTTGAAATTCCTTCGGCATTTAAGTATTTGGGCAAAGCGCCGGCCACATCTCCCAATCCTCCAACTTTGGCAATTGGATAACATTCGGCTGCTAAATGTACAGCTTGGTATTTTTTTGAATTCGGGTTAGCAGCCATAAATTGACAATTTTATGGATGCAATTTAAAAATTAATTGAATCAAATATTTTAAATCCTTACTGTATCCCAATAATTTTTATAACTGCTTCTATTTCTAATCTATAAGTCTTAAAATAAAAATGCCATCTTGCCACTTTTAGCGCTGAACTTATTTCCATTTATGAATAAAAAACTTACATTTGCGTCCCGTTTAAAAAACTGCTATACACCAACATGGATTCACAGGTAAAAATATTCTCCGGAACAAGTTCGATGTATCTGGCCGAAAAAATTGCTGCCAGTTATGGTCAACCGCTGGGAACAGTTATGTTTACTCGTTTCAGCGATGGTGAGTTTCAAACTTCGTTTGAAGAAACTGTTCGTGGATGTGATGTATTTATAGTTCAATCAACCTTTCAACCCAGTGATAACTTGTTTGAATTGTTGTTGATGATAGATGCCGCTAAAAGAGCTTCTGCAAAAAACATTACCGCAGTAATACCTTATTTCGGATTTGCCCGTCAGGATCGCAAAGATAAGCCCCGGGTTGCGATTGGTGCTAAATTAGTTGCCAATTTGCTCATTACAGCCGGAATTACCCGCATTATTACGATGGATTTGCATGCTGATCAAATACAAGGATTTTTTGATATGCCGGTTGATCATTTGTATGCATCTTCTATCTTTTTGCCTTATTTGCAAAGTTTAAAATTGCCACGATTAACTATGGCTTCACCGGATATGGGCGGAACTAAACGAGCAAATGCCTATGCAAAATTTTTGAACTGCGAAATGGTAATTTGCTACAAACAGCGTAAAAAGGCGAATGTAATTGAAAGCATGACTTTGATTGGAGAAGTTGAAGGAAAAGACATCGTATTGATTGACGATATTGTGGATACAGCAGGCACCCTTACAAAAGCAGCAGATATGATGATGGATCGTGGAGCGGCCAGTGTTCGTGCGATATGTACACACCCGATACTTTCGGGAAAAGCCTACGAGGCAATTGAGAAATCGAAAATAACTGAGTTGATTGTAACCGATACCATTCCTTTGAAGTCGTCTTCTTCAAAAATTCGAGTAATATCGGTAGCTGATTTATTTGCCGATGTACTCGGGAAAGTACACAATTTTGAAAGTATAAGCGACCACTTTTTGTGCTAGCAATTTAATAAGTATTATTCCGCAACAAACTAATTTAACCGGAAATGCGAAGCGGATAGCGCAGTTCCTAAAAACAAAAAAATAAAATGAAAACAGTATCTATTAGCGGTTCGCCAAGAGCGAACGTAGGGAAAAAAGATGCAAAAGCCCTTCGCG
>DGQS01000237.1 GCA_002389785.1 Bacteroidetes bacterium UBA4408 | reverse complement strand
ACAAGCGCAAGTAGCGGAGATTCCTCCAGGGCAAAAGTAACAGGCAAAAATTCAATAGCCGTTGCAAACGGTGTTCAGTCAAAAGTAAGCGGAGTGATAGGTAGCTATATAATAGGCTCTGAATATAAAGATGGAGTTTTAATTGATGTTCAAGTAGCAAAGGTAGATGGTAAAAAAATAAAGGAGAACACATGGTATCAGCTAAAGAAAGGAAAGTTTGTTATTGCTGATTAAGTTCAGCGAATTGCAGGGAGAGCAGTTTTCCAGTCGTATGTTTTACTGTAAACTCCCTGCTTTTTTACTAATTTTAAAAACTGAAAAAGAAAATGAAAACACTTTATGGTTATTTGCTTATACTGATTGTTGTTTTAAGCATAAATGCTTGGGTTACTACCGGAGCTATTTTAGGACTTGTATTTATTGCTCTATCCTTTGGATGGGCGAAACTATCTAAGTTTATTTTTAAGAAGCCACAGCCTAAGAAAAAAGCTGAAACTGTAATTGAATTACCGCCCTTTACCCCACCATTGTACCAACCAAAAAATAAATAAATAAAAAAAATGGCTTATTCAAAAAAAGACAGTTTTGCCAGTATTAAAGTAGAGTTTAATGCCGGTATATTCAAACGTATGCAAAAAGGCATGCTTATACTTATTCTTTTTCATATTCTTATACAGCTAGGAAAAACAACACACCCCCAAATGCTTAAATTGATACGGAAACTTGACCTTCCAATTAAGCCAATGACACTTAAAGTACTGCTTGAGAATTTAGAAAAGCAGGAGTATATCACCATTGAGCAGGTAGCTAGAATAAATATTATATCTCCCACCATAAAGGCGTTAGAGATACACGCCTCCAACCTGAGAGATTGGGAGCTGACACATAAAATTTCCAGCCTTTTGGAAAAGAACAAAGAAAAACTTTTGGAACTATGAAACCCGACAGACTAGCAGAACACCTACTTCATGGGGGTATCATGGACAGAAAAGCACAGTTTTCGCTAAAACGCTGCGAGGACTTAATAAGGGACAAACTCAAAGAAACATCAGTAGCATTTTTTGTTCACATGACCGAGCCGGAGGAAAAGGTTAACGACCTCGCTCTTTTAAATGAAGCATACAACAATTTTGAAAAAGAATTTTTAAATTAATAATTTTACTAACAATTAAAAACTAAAAACACGATGAATAAGGCAGCAATTAAAGATGTTAAACAAAAAGTTGAAGCATTGCTTTCAACCATCAAAGAAAGCACAAGCGAAATAGAGGATATTTATGAGAACAAAATTGACTTGCTTGAAAGCGAATTAAGCGATGTGAGAGAAGAAAACGAGATGCTTGAAGGGAAAACCAGTCATTCCCTCCCCGTTAAATCGGTATTGGACGAAACAAAATTTCCTATCATTCAAAGGCTATGGCAAAACCTCAACATCGAGCAATTGGAAGAAGTGGAGAATTTTGCTCGCAGTATTGTAAAGCACCCCTCCAAATACATTGAATTTATACATGAAAACTAAACCCCTCAAAAAAAAGAAAAAAGATGGAAGCAGTAAAGAGTCAACCGACAGCAACGGAGGAAAAGTCTTTAGAGACACCCGGTATGCCAGCAGAAGAAAACAAGTCGAATACATCACAGCCAAGTTACGCCAAAGAAAAGATGATATTTTTGGTGCTTCTTGAAAGCGCAATGCGGTATCGGGAGATGTACTATCGTGAAGAAATAGCTGCTTTCACCGCCGTTCAAAAAGAAGCCCTTGCTGCTCACATCAAGAAAACAAAAACATCATTCTCCCAACAAAAAAAGTGGGAGACAAAGCTATCTGCCAATATAGCCACTTTTACTAATCAATACGAGCAGTTTAACAAAATGGTGGATAACGAAATAAAAGGCAATGTGGACGAAAAGCAGATGACTACGGGCACACCTTTTGACAACTATGTTGCTGCCTTTGGCTTGCTTGCTAATGAGTTTGTTCGTTGCAAGAATACCACTGAGTTATTAACTTTGGCAAAGAGTTATAACGATGGTGCTTTTGACGAAGCGATGGAACACCTCAAAAAGACTGAATTAAAGGACGATGGCACCGAGCCGGTAATACCTCAGCTATTTTCGGTAGGAACACCACTTGAGTTCAATGTGTATGAAAACATTATTCAAGGTACTTTTGTTGAAAATACAAACCATTCTATTACAATAAAAGTGACAAGCGATAGCAAAGGAATTTCAGAACCAGGAACAGAGGAGTCAATAAACAAATCATTTTTAACAACTAAACAAAATGGCTGAGAATAGATACGAACCTTATGTTGATATGACCAAACGGGAGTTTGGGGCACTTTCTTGCAGCGATGCTGCTCCCTCATTTTTTGTGGCAACAGGCTTGCCCTCCGCCCCGACAATTCCGGCAGGGTACACCCCACAAGCAACAGCAGAAGAAACAAAATTAGCTTCACTGCAAGCACGTTTTGGAAGAACATCAACTATCGCTACCCCCGAAGAAATTGAATGGTCCGGACATTATGATAGTTTGACAAACACTTGGGATACTGATGATCCATTAATAGTTCCTCCCGCTTTTAAGGTAACTGTGGCAGATTATATCACAGAGGTAAATGCCTATGCTGAACTTTTAAGAGTTTACAACCTTGAGGTATTTACCGCCCAAACAGCACAATGGAGGCTTTATATTAGTGATGCTATCCTTGCTATTTCTCCTGCACCTTAAAAATGAAAGTTATGGAAATGACACCTGTAAAATACACAGTTAAAGATGGAGTGACTACATTTCATTATAAGTTTTCCGACCTGCGGTGGTTTGTGAGCGAAGGACTTAAAAATGGAAATGTAGGAATGATTCTTACCAATCGCAAGGGGAATATTTATACATCGAAAGGCTTTGGAACATATAGCAATCCTCTTTATGAAAAGCATACTTTTTGTATTGTACATTGTGATTTATTTGGGAAGATGAAATCTGATGCCGATATGCTTATCCCTCCAAAGCCTGTTGAATACCGTCTTTCGAGATTGGTAATTCCGAAAGACCTAAAACCTGTTATACTGAAACGTAGAACAAGGCTGTGAGAGAATACATATTTTGTACTATTTGCGGAAGCATGGCTGCTACAAGAGGAGGAAATTGTATATCAAAAAAAATGACAGGAAAGAGATGCGGAGGGAAGGTATTTAAAGCAAATGGTATAGTGACAACAAATGGAATATGGAGAGACAAATCATCTGTAAAACCATATACAATAAAAGACTTTACTGAGTTTGCAAAAAAATGTGATATAGCATGAAAATTCGCTTCACCCCATGTCCCAAGCCTGAGCCAAAAGAAAAGAAAAAGGTATATGTATTAAAGCGCACACCTTTGAAAAATAAGCCGTATAAGATTAAATTTAGGAGCGACAAACGGGCGGAGCAGGAGAAAGCATACCTATTAATAATAAAGCTATGGCTAGTAGGTAAGGTTTGTCCTATGTGTGGATTGCCTGCCACTTGTGTTCATCACAAAAAAGGGAGGATAGGGAAATTGTTGACCGATGTAAGGTTTTTCCTCCCCGTAACTGTTGACTGCCACCAATACATTGAAGAACACCCCGAATGGGCTAAAGAACAAGGTTATTCACTTTCAAGATTAGAAACCAATGAATAAGGAAACATTGCTATTGTACTTAAAAGAAATAGGCAGAAACGCACAGCAAAAAGTAGATGAAGCAGTACTATTATTTATAATCAAAAAGCAAAATGACAAAAACCGAAATCGAAAGTTGGTCAAATAAAACTGTTGACGAGGCAAGAAAGCATTTACGGAAAAACTGGAAGGAGGGAACTACCTGCGTTTGCTGCGGACAGCGAGTGCAACTATATTCGAGGGGGTTAACCTCCGCAATGGCATGGGGACTATATCTGTTTTATACAGCACAACCCGACAACGAAGGCTATGTGCACGCAGAGAATTTCTTTAAAAAACAAAACTGTCCTTCCTCTATTCGGGGTGACTTTCCAAAACTAAGATTTTGGGGATTTATCATGCCAAAGCCTAGTGACTCGGAGGGAGATGATTCTTCTCTTGGTATGTACAAAATTCTACCTAAAGGAATAGAATTTCTAAAAGGAAATTTAGTTGTTCCCGCCGCAGTGCTTATATATAACAACAAATTTATTGGTTTTGGGGAAAAATCTGTTGACTTCAAGGGAGCATTGAAAAATAAATTTAATATTAACAATTTAAAAGTAGCTTAATTATTAACTAAAAAGAAAGGAGGATTGAGTATGAAAAAATAAATGTGTGCGCCAAAACTGAAAAGAAAAATCAAAAAGCTCGGAGTTAATTCTTCGGGGCTTTTTGGTATTATATAGAAACCAATTCTTACTTTTGCTACCTAAACAAATAATTGAAAACAAAAATGAAAAAACTACTTTTAATTCTACTCACAGCCTGTTTGTTCAGCTCTTGTGTGTTTGCTGCCACTACTGTTGGATATTACAAAACAAGTATTGCCACCTCCATCCTGCGAGTCAGCTACCGCGACTCTCTTATGACACGACTTGCCGGAAAAGACTTTTATCCTTACGGATGCACCGCAGCACTTCAAAACTCTGCCAAGCGTGACTCCCTTGGAAAATTCATTAAGCGTTACCGTACAGCGTACCCCTCCGCCAAGGTAGTATGTATCGTTGCCACCGACACCTCCATTTATGGAATCCTGCACGATATAAAAACCTATGCCGATGGGCACGATTCACTGAGTCAGTTTACAGGGTACAACTTAGAGTGGGAATACTGGCGAAGTGGTGCCGGAATTACTTTTGAGCAGTGGATAGGAAGATTGCACCTTATGAAGCAGAGATTAACCAACGTAGAGTGCTACATAGGCTATGTAAAAGTTGCTGCACAAATTGACAGCATGGTACGTTATTGCTATCGCATACTACCGGCCAACTACGCCGATAGTACCTATAATTCTTACACAAAATTGTTCAACTGGTTCAAGGTGAACGACAGGGACAGGATGCGAAACATTGCTGCTGCGTGCACTAGACAAGGTAAAACAATACAAGCATTTCCAATATTTAACAACAAATCTGCTTACGAAGGAGGCTATATCACTTCCGCCGGAGAAGCAAATATTTTTAAGTGTTGGACAGCAGCATATAACTCAAGAAGCATTCCTGGCAGAAGCAAAATAGATGCCAATGGGTATGTTATTTATGTAAAATAAATTTGGTAATTTAATTTCATAGCCTTATTTTAGCAGCAGATTTCAAATAGGAATCAGACTGTTGTAGGGCAACAGAACCAAAACATTGAGTGAGTGCAACTCATTCATTAAACAGGAACCGATTATAAGCCCTACTTGTAGTCGGTTTTCTGTTTTTTAATATGAGGGTTTGAATCCAGACTTACAAGGTCGAAATCTCCGCCCCGATAGCTCCCAAGCTATTAAAATAAGTCAGAAGTTGAGTAGTTTACGATTGTGACAACAGTTTGAGCAATGTTTTAAGCTAACATCTCAAGACCTACGTACCGAAAGGAAATCACAGTCACCACCGGTAGGGATAGTGGATATTTGGACTTAGTCAGCTAAAGATAATCAAAGGGTGAGAAATGATTGTCTAAAATACTTACAAAAACCTTCTAAAACAGGCGGAAGGTAAACGTAGGGATTAAGAGCTACTATGGATTAAACTAAAAAAAATAGGCTATGGAAGGCATATTCCTTTTCCGCCCCGACAAGGGCAAGATAACCCCTTATAACAAATACGACTTTGAGCGTTACCTTTTACAAAACGAAGGAATAGAGCTTATCGGCCACTTTGAGGAAAGCGCCAACTCTTCCGAAAAGATGAAGCTGTACGCATTTTTTAATGGTCCTATCCTCGACTGTGCCATGATAGGATTTAGAAAAAAAGGATACACCGGAGACAAGGTGGTGTGCGCCTACCGCCTCCTTGCTGAACTAGCAAAAAAAACTGTTGTCAACCCCAACGGAAAGGTAGAAGTGATGGTCATGCGACAGAGCGATATGTCCATGAAAAGATACCATCAGTTTGTCTGCGACTCACTTTTGTTTATTGAAGAAGAACTTGAGATGGAGGTGCCTGACGCACAGACTTACAAGGATTTAATGTTTTTTAAGGCTAAAAAAGAACGAAAAAACCGAAAATAATTGCGAGAAAAACCTTTGTTTTGTCGTAATTACGGACTACTATTGCAAACCTTTACTTTTTATAGAAAATCAACCATAAATGGCAGTAATCCTCACCAATAAATTAGACCTTCCTGAAACGATAGTCAAAGCCTGCAAGAATGATACCCACAAGGTAGCCGGAGATTTTTCGGTAACTCAGCTTATTGACTCTCCCCGCATAAGGATTCTAAAAAGGCTCAACGACTACGAGGAAGATGTTTCTGATATGCTCTTCGCCATGATGGGGACAGCACTGCACCATATCCTTGAGCAAGCCAACATCGACCAAGTGCGCCAACGTGCTTTTTTGCTTGTTGTAGACACGATAGAGCAAAAGGCAAGAGCAATGGAGGTAGAGAACGCTGCAAAGGCAGCAGAGCTAAAAAAAGTGGCTAAGTACATCTTTAATTTAATGGGTACTTTCTTTCCGCAGCTTGCCGACAGGTATATGTATGAGCATACTTTACGTTTTGACGTGCATGGTAGACCGGTGTATGGCACCTTTGACCTTTATGATAAATTGACGTGCACGCTGTACGATTACAAGTACTGCTCGGTGTGGGCTTATATGTACCCCGAAAGTCAGAAAAAGTGGAGGGCACAGACAAATATCTATGCCTATGGACTTTTCTTAGAAGGGTTCGAGGTAAAGAAAATAAGAATTGTTGCTTTTTTAAGAGACTGGCACTCATCCGCGCGAGTGACAAACAGAGATTACCCAAAGACTCAAGTTTTGGAAATAGCTGTTGAAGTGGTGAGCATGGAAGTTGTGGGAAAAGCGGTAGAGAATATGGTGGCCAAGCACATAGCGGCGGAAAACGCAGGATTAGATAATCTTCCTGAGTGCACCGGTGCAGAAAGATGGGCGAAGGCGGATCAATGGGCGGTAAAAACACCTTCGTCAAAGAAGGCTGTGCGCACCTACGATGACCACCAACTAGCAAAAGACTTTCACCTTGAAAACCAATCTCGCCTAAAAGGACTTTATATTGAGTTCCGCCCCGGCGAGTCAGTACGATGCGACAAGTATTGTCAGGTAGCGAAATTCTGCGACCAAAGGCAACGAGAATTGGAGTACAGAGAGAAAATGAAGAAAAACGAATAGTGCTAAATTTTATAAAAACTAAAAAATGAGAAATTCCAAAGAAGGGCTTACCTTCAAATATGCAAAGGGAGTTGATTTTAAAAACATTCCGCTTATAGAAGTTGACATTAACGGAAAAAGTTTTATTATCATGGGTAAAAATGGAGCAGGTAAGTCTTCATTTATCCAATTGTTATTATCGGCACTTGATACTAAAATACGTCCGTTACAGCCTGTTAGGGCAGGTGAAGAAAAAGGCTCTGCCACCGTTATCCTTTCGGGAGAGGTGGGAGGAAAGTATAAAGAATATACCATAGATTGGTATTTTACAGTAAATGACGGTAAGGGCAGAATTGTCGTTACAAATATGGAAGGAGAAACAGTAAAATCTCCCGCCACTTTTATCAAATCACTTATTGGCAATGTTTCTTTCGATGTAACAAGGTGGCTCAATGAAAGCAAAGAGAAAAAGCTGACCACCCTAAAACAGCTAACCGGCTGCTCTGATAAGATTGATGAGATAAATCTCATAATAAAAGACCTTAAAGAAAAGAAAAAGTTTAAGAGCCAAAGAGTAGAGGAGATACAAGCTGTGCTGAAAAACCATGGTTACTCTCCGGAGGAGGTAGATAAATATTCCAACCCCGTTGACCTTGTTCCTATCCAAACAGAGATGAACGAAGTAGGCAAGCAGCAACAGACTTATGATGGTGTTGTTGTTCAGGTGCAGGAGTTTAGAGATATGCAGGTAAAATGCGCAGGATACATAACAAAATCAGAGGCAGAGATTGACAGGCTTGGTGAGGAAATAAAAAGATTGCAGGCATTACAACAAGAAGAGAAAAAAGCAATCGAAGGATACAATGCAGACATTGAAAAGTATAAAACCAATGTAGAAAAAGGAGAAAAATGGATCGCTTCAAAAGTTCGTCCTTCCATTGAGGCAGTGTCCGAAAAACTCAACGAAGCAATCGTTCACAACGAACACTTTAATAAAATACAAGTTCACGCAGGGCAGCAGAAAGAGATGCTGGCGGCAAAGACAGAATTGGATGGCATAGCCTCAAAAATTCTTGTTGAAGAAAAGAAAAGGAATGATATTGTCTCCTCCTCGCAGCTACCTATCCCCGGACTTTCTTTTGACGATGAACAAATTTACTTGGATTCTCTTCCTCTCGAAGAGGGGCAAATAAATAAGGCTCGCCTGTGGGACGTAGGAGTAGATATTGCAATAGCTTTAAATCCCGGACTGAAAACTATCTTCCTTCACGATGGTTCACTTTTCGATAAGGAGCACATGAAAGCAATAATTGAAAAAATTGAAAACAAAGGCTTCCAAGCAATAATTGAAGTTGTAAAATCGAAGGGGGATTTAGAAGTGGAGTTTACTGAAAAATTTTTAGCTGAGTAAAATGCGGTATGTTTTCGCATTGTGCTGAGGTTTCGGGGAACGTGTTTTCGCTTTGCGTTCGTGCGGGTTTCGGAGTACAAAACTGTCAACCTTCACTGATGCCAAATAGAAGCACATCACTTGAATTAACCACGTCTGCCCGCATGACGCAAAACGAATGTTATGCGGTCGGGCTTTGTCAAACAAATAAAATTTAAAACGATGTCAATAAAACCAGAAATTAAAGAACGCCTTGAAATTTGAGCTTGCATTAATTATGGAAAAAGGGAAACCAGATAGAATTGGATTAGCGCAAATTGAATTAAAAAATAAAGCGGTTAAAAATAATGGAAAAACAAATAAAAGCAACAGCAAACCTTTGCAAATGTAGAGATACTGCAAAGCGACTTTTTCGGGATGAATATGAGGCAAGGTTGAAGCCTTATAAAAACATAATTGAAGCGCATCAGAAGAAATTTAACTTAGATGTTTTGCCGAGTGTTCTGGAACTTTGCAGTTTTAAAACCGTGCGAGATAATGAAATGGCAACAATGCTATTTATGGCTGCCGCAGTCGAAATAATTGAACCAAGTAAACCCATTTAAAAACTTACAAAGTTTTATGAAGAGCGAGAGCCATTATTTTAAAAGTCAAATCGGGACGTTCCCCGAAAAGGGTTGGGGCGAAAATATACAGAAGTATTTTGAACTACTCAATTTTTTCGAGTAGTTCAAAATGCGGTATGTTTTCGCATTGCGCTGAGGTTTCGGGGAACGGTTTGCGGCTTTGTGTCTGTTTGCCCCTTGCACAAAGTTTTAAGTTTACCACAAATGTTGATGGGGCAAATAGCACAAAACCGCTGTTATACGCTGGCTGCGGTTATTTACCGAAAAACTAAAATCGAAGCACTAAACAAAAAGAATTTAAAAAAAAGAAGGGATGGAAATAAATAAAATATACAACGAAAATTGCCTTGAAACAATGGCTAAAATGC
>DGQS01000053.1 GCA_002389785.1 Bacteroidetes bacterium UBA4408 | reverse complement strand
TTGGCGTGTTAGAGGAGTTGACGACAATGCTTATTCGGCTTGTAGTAGCAAAAGTCAATGGATTTTCAGTTGTAAATTTCCAAATGCTACTCCAAGCCGAATAAGCATTGTCGTCAACTCCTCTAACACGCCAATAGTAAGTTGTTAATGGGTCAATTAATCCTGAACTGGCAGAGGTATCGAAACTCATTACAGTTATTGAGTTTGTAAACAATGAATCAGTGGAATATTCACATTCAAAGCCACTTGCAAAAGCTAATGGAAACCAAGTAAAAATCACCGGCTGTGGAACATCGATTGCTTCATCTTCAGGGGCAAATAGAATAGGTACACCGGTAAATGGATTTAAGGTGGTAAATGAAAAAACACTCGACCAAGGAGTATATCCCGAAGCATTAGCTGCTCTCACTCTCCAATAATAAACCGTTTCACTATTCAGGCCATTAATCAGGCCTGTAGTATCTGTTGTACTGAATGTAGCAGCGCCGTTAAAGGATGGAGAGGTAGAGTAGCTATATTCATAACTAATTACACCAGCCAGTGAATTCCAACTTAAGGGCACAGAAGCGATTGATATTCCTGTAGATAAATCAGCAGGAGCCAATAAATTAGGTGCTTGTGCTAATTGATAAAGGGTTGTAAACGACCAAGGAGCCGACCAACCTGAGGTATCTACCGAATCAAATACGGCAACTTGCCAGTAATAAGTTTGACCATACTGCGACAGAGTAATATCTGCGCGTGAATTGGTGCCAATTGAGTTGCCGGTTTGGGGGAACACATTAAATAGTGGACTGGTATCAAAGCGATAAATATATCCAACAGCACCTGAAACTCCTGACCAATTTATTTCAGTGGTAAGCGCAAGGTCGGTATCACCATCTAAGGGAGATGTGTGCACTAGTTCATTCATCGTTGTAAAATCCCATGTTTCTGACCATGCAGTTGTATCAAGAGAATTAATTGCTTTTACTTTCCAAAAATACTGCTGGTTAAAAAAAAGATTGGATGCAAAATAATTTGAGCTAGTTGTTATAACTGATTTAGCGATTGGTGAATTAAAGGAAGCAATAGTATCGTAAACAACCCAATAAGCACTTGATCCGCTCAAATTGCTCCAATTTAAATTAGCTCTTGGTGTTACCTGAATAGCGTGATTTGCTGGTGCAGTTAACAAAACAGTATCGGCTGTTGTAAACGACCATGCACTGGTCCAACTTGAAGTGTCTAATGAATGAAATGCCCTAGCTTTCCAGTAGTAAGTAGTTCCAAAATATAAATTAAGAACTTGCTGATCGGACGTTGCAGTTTGATAAGTGGCACTTAAAGGAGATGAAAAGCTGAGTGAGGTATCAAGTAGCACTTGGTATCCTGTAGTTCCTTCAACAGCGTCCCAGTTGAGAGTAACACGCGAGGGCACAGCCACCGCTCCGTTGGTGGGTGCAGTTTGAATAACACTGTCGATTACAGTAAAACTCCAAACCGATGACCATTGCGAGGTATCAGCTAAATTGTGCGCTCTGGCATGCCAATAGTAAGTTTCACCAAAAAGCAAATCGGCTGTTTTATGTTCTGAAATACTGTCGTTGCTGGCATAAAAATAATTAGATGAGGAAAAGCTTAAAGATGTATCGTATTCAACATCATAACTTATTGGATCTGTTATGTAGTTCCAGTTTAATAAGGCATTCGGAAACTGATTGATGGTGTTGTTTCCGGGACTGGTTAAAGTTAGTGCGGCGAGGGTAGAAAAATTCCACGTTTGAGACCACTCAGTTGTATCGTTTGCATGCCAAGCTCGCACTCTCCAAAAATAAGATGTTCCAAATTCTAAATTAAGGGGTGACCAATTTGAAATTGAATCATCCAATACTGCGGTTCGCAAATCCAAAGAATTAAACCCGGATGCTTTATCAAGTTGTACTTCATACTTCGTAATTCCAGAAATATAATCCCAATTCAACTCAACACTGGGTGAAAGAAAACTTGCTCCATTACTAGGTGCAGATAAGGTAACACTATCTAATGTGGTAAAGGAGTAGATTGGAGTCCAGTCAGTGGTATCAAGTGCATGCATTGCACGAACGCGCCAGTAATAAGTTGTTCCAAATTTTAATTGAGTGGTATAGAAATAAGAAAGTGAATCAGGTTGATTAGTTTCAAAAAAGTTAGGAGAGTTAAAGGTTACCAATTCGTCAAGCTGAACTTGAAAATTGTTACACCCGTCACTATTACTCCAATTTAAGAAACTTCGAGGAAACTGATTGGTTGCACCATTAGCAGGTGAAGAGATGTTAAGAGCTATTTGTGTGGTAAAACTAAAAACAGCTGTCCATGCCGATGAATCAGGAGTACCTGTTGTTTTTAAAGCACGAACTTGCCAATAGTAGGTGGTTCCATAGTACAATTGAGCATTCGTATACTCACTAGAGTTACTGGTTTGCACAGGAGCAGAAAGCAAGGAAGCCACCGTATCTATCTTAAATTCATAAGTCGTAGCTCCTGTTACATTGTACCAGTTAATTTTGGTAGCAGCTGGATTATTTTGAGAACCATCAGCCGGTGCAGTAAGTAATGGGGTGGATAAAATTCCGAACGTGTTTTTTAGCGCTATTATTACGAACAAAAGTATAAGTGTAAGGTGCCTCTTCATTTATTTGAGTATTATGATTTTTGTAAAGTTATTGAATATTAAAGGTTAAAGCTAATTATTATGTTAAAAAAGTGAAGACAAAATAAAGCACTAAACAAGCATTGTTAGAAAATGGCATGTTATTTTTTCAACAATCTGATGCGAATAGCACAATTGGTAAAGTAGAATGAAGGTAATCAACAGAAATCCAACAGTTTTTTGTTCATAAATTTGTTGGAAATAAAAAAAGGTGTAACTTCGCAGCCCCAAATGAAAAAACAGGTCAATTTATTTGGTGAAAGAAACAATTAAATAAATAAAACAAAGTGGATACACAAAGTTATAAAACAGTTTCTGCAAACCGCGCTACTGTTAACAAGCAATGGGTTCTTATTGATGCTGAAAATGAGGTATTAGGTCGTTTAGCTTCAAAGGCTGCCAAAATTATTCGTGGCAAAAACAAAACTGAATTTACCCCTCACGTTGATTGTGGTGATAATGTGATTGTAATTAACGCTGAGAAAGTAAAGCTTACAGGAAATAAAATGACTGAAAAGGAATATGTGCGTCACACAGGATATCCCGGAGGGCAACGTTTTGCTACTCCTAAGGAATTGCTTGTGCGTAAACCTGAAGCAGTTGTAAAAATGGCTGTACGTGGTATGCTTCCCAAAACCAAATTGGGTAATGCTATTGCAAAAAATTTGTTCGTTTATGCTGGTGCTGAGCATCCACATTCTGCGCAACAACCTAAAGAAATCAAATTAAATTCTATAAAATAAGTCAATGGAAGTAACTAATACATTAGGACGTAGAAAGTCAGCTGTTGCCCGTGTTTACATGACCAAGGGCAAGGGTAGCATCACTGTTAACGACAGAGATTTTAAAGAATATTTTCCAACTTCAACATTGCAATATGTGGTGAATCAGCCTTTCGCATTAACCAATAATGTTGGGGAGTATGATATTACTGCAACTATTGATGGTGGTGGTGTTTCCGGACAAGCCGAAGCGTTACGTTTAGGAATTTCAAGAGCTCTTTGCGAAGTGAATCCTGAGAACCGTGCAACATTGAAACCGTTGGGTTTAATGACACGCGATCCTAGAATGGTAGAGCGTAAAAAGCCTGGTCAGAAAAAGGCAAGAAAACGTTTCCAATTCAGCAAACGTTAATATTTATATTCAAAATAACAGAGATACAATTTCAATGGCAAGAACAACTCACGAAGCATTACTAGAAGCAGGATGTCACTTTGGGCATCTTAAGCGCAAGTGGAATCCAAACATGGCTCCTTATATTTTTATGGAGAAGAACGGAATTCACATCATCGATCTTAACAAAACTATGGTTAAGTTGGATGCTGCATCCGAGGCATTAAAACAAATTGCAAAATCAGGTAAGAAAATATTGTTTGTTGCTACTAAAAAGCAAGCAAAAGAAGTGGTTGCAAATAGTGTGAAGAACCTGAACATGCCCTATGTTACAGAGCGTTGGCCGGGTGGGATGTTAACTAATTTTGCAACGATTCGCAAAGCAGTTAAAAAGATGTCGTCAATTGATAAAATGACATCTGATGGCACTTTCGACAATATTTCTAAAAAAGAAAAATTGCAAATTAGCGAAGTACCAGAACCAACTATAAACGAAAATGAAGTATTGGTTGAAATCCATGCAACTGCTGTCAACTTGCTAGATACATTAATAAAAAACGGCGATTTTAAACTATTCTTACCATACAAAACACCTTTCGTAAATGGTCACGATTTAGCTGGTGTAATTATAAAAGTGGGTTCAAAAGTTACAAAATTTAAAGTTGGCGATGAAGTATATGCAAGACCTTCTGATTATAAAATTGGCACTTTTGCAGAATATATTACTGTAATTGAAAACGATTTGGCTTATAAACCAAAAAATATTTCAATGGAAGAAACATCGTCCATTCCTTTAGTTGGTTTAACTTCTTGGCAAGCATTGGTAGATATTGCAAAACTTAAAAAAGGACAAAAAGTATTTATTCAAGCCGGTTCAGGCGGTGTGGGTACATTTGCCATTCAACTGGCAAAACATATTGGCGCTTATGTAGCTACAACAACAAGTACAACAAATATTGAACTGGTGAAAAATTTAGGTGCTGATTTGGTGATTGATTACAAAAAGGAAGATTTCGCCACAATTTTGAAAGATTACGATGTTGTACTACACAGCAATAGAGATGCAAAGGTGCTTGAAGATTCTTTTAGAATTTTGAAACAAGGTGGCACTTTGGTTTCTCTTACAGGTCCACCTACACCTGAATTTGCAAAAGAAATAGGATTGGCTTGGTATTTACAAATGCTCATCAATTTATTGAGTTTGTCAGTAAGAAGGAAGGCAAAAAAATTGAATGTCAATTTTAAATTTCTGTTTATGAGAGCAGATGGTAAGCAACTCAGTGAAATTACATCCTTAATTGAAGCAGGAAAAATTCGCCCAATAATTGATAAAGTGTTTCCATTTGACCAAATCAACGAAGCGATGTCTTATGTTGAAACTGGTCGAAGTAAAGGCAAAGTCGTTGTTAAAGTAAAATAGCATGTCCTCAGCAGAATGTTTGCAGAGCTGTTCATAGGCTAGTTTAAATAGAAAATAATTGGAAGTCATTACTTTTCAAAATTTTGATGCTTTTGCAAATTAATTCTCATATCGTGGTATTCTGCATCGTTCTTATACAAAACAATATCACAAGCGAAATTTAATATATATTTATGGTAGTAATGCCAACCAGTATTCCATTCTTTGTTAGTTGTAACTGATACATACCTATTGGCAGTTTCTTTTCAAAAGAGAT
>DGQS01000137.1 GCA_002389785.1 Bacteroidetes bacterium UBA4408 | reverse complement strand
CTATTTATGAAATTTAGATCGGTGGAGCTGCATAAAAGAAAGAATCTGTTATTAAATTTAGTTAAGGCCTGCTATTATCTGCTTCACTACAACCTCCTTATTTTTTCGCAGTTGCTTTGCAAACTGTTTTGCATAAGGATGCACTTCATACTGTTTTTCGCTCCAAGAAATAATTTCTATTTAGGCAGGAACCAAATCAATGCCTTTTGATGTAAGCGTGTATTATATTTTTGCTTCACTATCAGGATGCTTTTGTTTTGTAATGATACAGGCAGATTCCAACAGCAACAATCGATCGGCTAAAATATTTGTAGCATTTTTTTCGCCCCCATTCATAAAATCACCATAAGTAGCAAAAGTTGGCAATCATTTAAAAGTGAAACAGCACATGGAATAAACGGTTAAGTTTAGTTTATGGGGCATATTGTTTGACCGTGTAATGATTCGCAAACAGTCGGACAAGGGCATAAAGCAATTTTTTGCTGGACTTAAATCCTATCTTGAAACTCAGGATGCAGCCCAACAATAATTCTTCAATGATACGTGCAAGTTTTTAAACATTCACAAGAAACAGACTTCATCGCTCCGACCATTCAAACAGCGAAGCGTCTTTTTGAAGTTCCTCTTTGAACTTTTCAATTGGTGTTATTCCAAAAGAGGCTAAGGGCAAAGGAATGTTGTGAATCATTTTATATTTGATAAAATAGTTGTTTTGCAACCAACCTTCTCCAAAATGCGATATGGCATTGTAATACAGCAACACTTGCTCATAATCCGAAAGTTGAGCACGGAGCATTCTTAAGTAATCAACCTTTTCGTCTTGGTTAATTAAGTCATTTTCTTGCCGGTCGACAAATTTTACGGTTTGAAATAAATGGCGGTAATAGTGTCCCAAACGGCTCTGATGGCCTCCCCAGGGCAAATATCGCAACCTTAATATTACCGGATAACCATCGTAATCAAGATAAGCCGGACGAATGGTTTTTGACTTAATGAGTTTAAAATAATTCAATACCGCATTAAAAAGTTTTTCTTCAATTTGATAATTGGGATTTTTATTAATGGCTTTGCTTACCATGTCGGAGTTATCACCTACCCCACCTAAAAAAAATATATAGGCCAAACGCAGCAGTTGTTCGTCGTTATAACTCATTTTTAATTCTCCTTTTTCCCACAACTCATCGTACTTGTCTTTGCAGCACCAAAACGAATAACGAAATTCGTTGTACATGCTCACAAAAGCCTTGCGTTTTTCAACTGTGCCTTCGTGCCCGTCGATTTTAATTTCCGAAATATTGTCTTTGTGAAAACGTAGCAATTCATAATATTTATTTTCAAAACGTTCAATTTGTAAGTCGCGTTTTTGCTCCACGTTAGCTTTAAACTGTACCCAAAAAGCAAGAAAAGTAAGGAAGGCGGCAAACAGGGCAATAAGTGGTCCCAGCATACCGCCGTAAGTATCACCAATGGGTCCTGTATCGGCAGGATTAATGTCTTTGCTGTTGAATTGGCTCTGGTATATTTTAATCAGCCAATGAGGAAAGGAAATAAGAATTTGCTCGTAAAAAACCGCAATCAACACAATAATCAAAATAGGCAACCACAATTCCGACCAGATGCGTTTGAGTGCTTTCATTCAATACGATTTTAGATAATTGCAATGGAAAGGTAGTACATTTAATACAACAACGCAAAATCATTTTCGAATTTAAGTTTTGAGAATTTTATACTTAAAATAGTATTCTGAATTTGAGAATTAATAATATTCAAAAAAATCGATATGAACTAATTTTAAAGATAATTTTATACCTTCATTTTAATAGGCTTGCGAATTTATTAATGTTGTTATTTTTGTAAACCAAGCTAAAAAAATGCATATCTATAAATTTAGGATTTCAATTTTATACATTCCTGTCTTAATTCTCCTAACTACTCTTTATTCAGAAGGTAAAGCGAATCAAAAAGTAGCATTTGTTTCATCTTTGAATTCATCCATACAAGATACTGTAATTGTAAATAAATACTTAAAGTTTTCGAAGGATTTCAAAAATAACCAACCCGACTCATCGCTAATCTATGCTAAAAAAGCGAAAGAGCTTTCGCTAAAAATAGATTATAAGCTTGGAAATGCAAATGCATCAATCCTCATTGGGAATGCAGAAACAAATTTTGGCAAATTAGATGAAGGATTAAGAAATTTTACTGAAGCATTGCAACTGTGTGAAGAATTACTCTCTTCTACAAACGATAAACTTGAACAACAAAAAATATTGGATTTAAAAGCAAAATGCTATTCGAATTTTGGTTTTATTCATATCCGACAAAGTAATTATCCAGAAGCCAGCAAAGATTACAATGCCGCATTGAAAATAAGAGAAGAATTGGGCGATAAAAAGAATATTGCTGCTTGTTACGACAACATCGGAAATATATTTGCGAACCAAGGTCAATTTGATGATGCATCAAAAAATTATTCCTTATCACTTAAGTTGAGTGAAGAAATTAATAATCAGGAAGGAATTGGTAATTCATATAATAGCATCGGTAATATTTTTAACTATAAGGGAGATCTTATAAATGCACTGGAATACTATAATAAATCGCTAAAGATTAGACTTTCATTGTCAAATAAAAAGTTAATTGCAGATTGTTATAACAACATAGGTGGTGTGTATTTTAAACAAGGAGCCTACCCGGAAGCTCTTAAGCACTTCTTCTTAACCTTAAAATTTCGAGAAGAATTAAAAGACAAAAATGGTTTAGCAAGTTGTTACGGAAATATTGGCCTTATTTATTCATATCAAGGTAATTTGAAAGAAGCACTTGAAAATATGGAAACTTCATTAAAATTATGTGAAGAAACAGGCTATAAATATGGTATTGCGAGCAGTTACAGCAATATTGGAACAATTTATTACAGACAAGGTAACTATGACGAAGCATTAAAAAATCACTTCAATTCATTAAAAATTAAAGAATCTATTGGCGATAAACAAGGGATTACCCTAGCTTACAACAACATTGGTATAGCCTATCAAAAATCAGGTAAATATGATGATGCATTAAAGAATTATTTGAAAGGGTTAAGCAACTCTGAAGCTATGAATGATAAAATTAATACGTCTAGCTTACTAACTAATATTGGAACAGTTTATACTCAGTCAAAGAATTTCAAAAAAGCATATGACTATATAAACAAAGGATTAAATATTGCTAAAGAAGTGGGTAATAAGGATGGCTTGCAAGTAAGTTACAATGCCATGGCTGTTTTAGATAGTAGCAAAGGAGACTTCAAAAATGCACTTATTAACTATCAATATTATGTTTTGTATCGAGATAGTATGTTTAATGAAGAAAACACAAAAAAAACGGTTCAATCTCAATTGCAATACAAATATGAAAAAGAACAAGATTCAATAAAATCAGAGAATAGCAAACGAGAACTTAATTTACAAAAGGAACTTGAACTAAAACAATTGCATTTTGAATATGAAAGAAAACAAGCTCAAGCCAAAAGTGAAAAAGAAAAGCAAAAATTAATTTTTGAAGAAAGTTTAAAACGAAAAAGTATTGAATTTGAGTTTGATAAAAAGCAAGCACAACTTAAATACGAAGATGAAATAAATAGAAAGAAACTCGAATTCAACTATCAACAAAGACAAGCCAAAATTGAACAAGAACAAAAGCAAAGAGAAATTATGGCAAAGTCTGAACAGGAAAAAAAGGATGCGCTTGCCAAAAAGGAAATTGAAAAGCAACGATTTGTTCGAAATAGTTTTGTTGTTGGGTTTATTTTGGTGATGTTTATTGCTATTGGTATTTTCCGAAATCTTCAACAAAATCGAAGAGCTAAAGAAATCATCACAAAACAAAAAATTGAAGTTGAAGAAAAAAATCGTGAAATTTTGGATTCAATTGAATATGCAAAAAGACTTCAAAATGCGATTTTGCCGGCTAATAAACTCGTAAAAGAATACCTTGT
>DGQS01000103.1 GCA_002389785.1 Bacteroidetes bacterium UBA4408 | reverse complement strand
CATATCACCTCAAAGCGCTCAACAAGGCCCGGCTTGCTGCGGTGCTTTTTAGCCAATGGGCTCATCTCTACCGGGTAATCAGTAATAAAAGTGGGCTGAATTAATTTCGGCTCCACGTGGTTACCAAATATTTCGTCTATCAATTTACCCTTGCCCATAGTAGCATCTACATGCACACCAAGCTTTGCACAGGCAGCACGCAGTGCCTCTTCATCCATATCGGTAATATCAACACCGGTAAATTCCTTGATGGCTTCATACATGGTGTATCGTTTCCAAGGTCGGTGAAAATTAATGGTGTTGTCGCCCACTTGTACTTCGGTAGTTCCATGAATATCCAGCGCAATTTTCTCAACCATTTCCTCCACCAGATTCATCATCCAGTTATAATCTTTGTAAGCTACATACAATTCCATTTGGGTAAACTCCGGATTGTGAAAACGGCTCATGCCTTCGTTTCTAAAATCTTTTGCAAACTCATACACTCCGTCAAAACCACCCACAATTAATTTTTTTAAATACAGCTCATTCGCAATACGCAAGTACAATTTCATATCTAAAGTGTTGTGATGAGTATGAAATGGTCGAGCTGCAGCACCACCGTGTATGGGTTGTAAAATGGGAGTTTCTACTTCCAGATAACCTTTGTTATTTAAAAAACTTCGCATTGAATTAGTAAGCTGAGTGCGCTTCCTAAAAGTATCCTTCACTTGTGGATTCACAATCAAATCGAGGTAACGCATTCTGTAACGTTGCTCAGGATCGGTAAAGGCGTCAAACACTTTACCTTCTTCATCGGTTTTTACCACAGGCAGTGGTTTCAATGATTTACAGAGTAATTTTAAGCTGGTGACATGAATGGTAGTTTCGCCTGTTTGGGTGGTAAATACATAGCCTGTAACGCCAATAATATCGCCTATATCCAACAACTTTTTAAACACAGTATTGTACATGGTTTTATCTTCGCCTTCGCAAATATCATCGCGACGTACATATATTTGAACACGTCCGGTAGCATCTTGAATTTCGGCAAAAGCAGCATTTCCCATAATTCGGCGAGTCATAATACGCCCTGCTATGCTGATGTTTTTATACGAAATTTTATCGCGCTCGTAGTTTTCTGAGATATCCTTTGCATTTGAATTTACCTCGAATAAATCAGCCGGATAGGGATTTATACCGAGTTTGATAATTTCATTGAGACTATTGCGTCTCACTACTTCCTGTTCGCTTAACTCTGTACTCATTGGATTTTTAATTTTTGCAAATATAGGTTACGGATATCGAATTTTTGCGAATGACTTGGTGAATTTTAATTTCTTACTACTGTTGCTTTAAATTGCTAAATTTGAGAGAGCTATTGAACTATCCAATTCCTTTTACCATGAAAGTAAAACGCCATTTTAGAATGCTTCTTTTTTGTTTAATTGTTTCATTTGGCAAACAATCATTTGCGGAAATACCTGAACTTAAGTGGGTAAAAGGGATTGGCAATGAAGCCATAGGCTTTAATGTTACATCAGATAACTTTGGCAATATATATATAGTTGGGCATGTGGGATGGGGAAATGATTTTGACCCTTCAATACTGAATAGTTTTCTTTATGGAGAGGAGGGGGATAATTTTCTTGCTAAATATGACATTAGTGGAAACTTTCTTTGGGCAAGAAGACTTGGATCCTTAAGACTGGATGAGGGATATGATGTTGCTGTGGATAAAAATAGCAACGTTTATATAACTGGCTTTTTTCAATATAACTTAAGTTCAACGGTTTATTCTTCAGGCAATGAAGACATCTTTCTGGCAAAATATGATACAAATGGTAATCTAATATGGTTAAATCACATGGGAGGGGCAGATTGGGATATTGGCACTTCACTTGATGTTGACAGCAGTGGAAACATTTTTGTCTCCGGATCTTTTGATGGACCAGCTGATTTCGACCCTTCTACTGGAACTTCGATTTTAAATGGAACTGTAAATGGATTCTTGGCGAAATACGACACCAATGGAACTTTGATTTGGGCAAAAAAAATTGGAGAGAGTTCATCCATATTCGCGCAGACCCAATGTTCAGCCATTTCAATAGATATAGAAGGTAATTTGATAATTACTGGATTGTTTGGCGATACGATGGACTTTGATCCTTCATCTAATGTAGCCAATTTGATCTCAAATGGTGATGCAGACATTTTTCTTGCTAAATACGATAACAATGGCAATTATTTATGGGCGATACAAATTGGCGATACAGGTTATGCATTAGGCTGTAGTTTAGCTACAGATTTTTATAAAAATATCTATTTAGCAGGATATTACAATGGAATAACTGATTTTGATCCTTCACCAGACACTGCATGTTTAAATTCGGCGAATGGTCGAAATTTCATTGCAAAGTATGACACTATTGGGAATTATATTTGGGCGAACCCATTAAATTCTGGAGGAAACGCATTAAATATTGATCTGGTTGTGGACAGTGTTGGAAATATTTTTACATCAGGATTATTTAGTGATACTGTTGATATTGATCCGTCTACAGCTATTAACAATTTAATTTCAAAGGGGTCAGTTGACTTTTATTTAGCAGAATACGATAGTGATGGAAATTATAAAAGGGCATTTAGCATAGGGGGGCCTTCATACGAAGATATATACGGATTAGCTTTAGACAATAGCAAGAATGTAATTTTAACCGGGACCAGCTGGGGAGCTGTTGATTTTGACCCTTCAATTAATTCTACTCCTTTAACTGGTGGTAGGAATTTGTTTCTTGCAAAATATAGTTTATGTAATAGTTCCTCATTTCAAACTGTAACTGTTTGTAATAGCTATTTGTCACAAAGCGGAAATTATACTTGGGTAAGTTCTGGAACATACTTCGATACAATTCCAAATACCGCGGGTTGTGATAGCATCATTACAATAAATCTTACCATCAATCAAAGTACAAATTCATCCCAAATAATTACAGCCTGCAACAATTTCATTTCACCAAGTGGAATTTACAACTGGACAAGTTCCG
>DGQS01000079.1 GCA_002389785.1 Bacteroidetes bacterium UBA4408 | reverse complement strand
GATTGCGACGCAAGGGACGATGCCATGAAAAACAAAAGCTGGTATCCACCAAAGTCCGAAACTTCGGACGGACACGTCAAAAAAAATTTCTCTTTCAAGCCTTCTTTATTCTTTCAATCAAAGCAGTGGTAGAAAACCCATCTAAGAGTTTATTGATAACCACTCTTCCGCCTTTCGCTAAAACTTCTTTAGCGCCAACAACAGTTTCTGTGGTATAGTCCCCTCCTTTTACCAGCACATCGGGCGAAAGACCGGTGATAAGGTTCAAGGGAGTGTCTTCATCAAAAATGATAACAATGTCAACTATTTCGAGAGATGCCAGCACCAGCGCTCTGGATTGCTCATTATTAATGGGTCTTGAATCGCCTTTCAGTTTTTTTACACTGCTATCTGCATTTACGCCAACAATCAGCAAATCGGCTTCGGCGGCAGCCTGCGATAGCGAGTAAATATGACCGTCGTGCAGTATGTCGAAACATCCGTTGGTAAAAGCAATGGTATGTCCATACACTCTTTCGGCGGCAATAATATGTTGTGCCTGCGAAAGGTTCAATATCTTTTTTTGAATGGCAGCAATATTCTTCATAATCAGAGTTTATTACCTTCTTTGGGAAATACAATCCAGGGCTTGAACGTTTTGGCTTCTTCAAAATCCATAGTGGCATAAGAGATAATCACAATCACATCGCCCACTGCACCCTTGCGTGCAGCGGGGCCGTTTAAGCATACAATGCCGCTGCTCATTTTGCCGGTGATGATATATGTTTCCAGGCGTGTGCCGTTGTTTACATTCACCACCTGAATTTTTTCATTCTCTATCAGGTTTGCAGCATCCATCAGGTCTTCATCTAATGTAAGGCTGCCAATATAATTCAGGTTAGCTTCTGTAATTGTTGCCCTGTGAATTTTTGATTTTAAAACTTCGATGTGCATGGCAGCAAAGGTAAAGAGTAAAAAGAAAATTCTGCGGCTTAATTGAATTGAATTGCAGGTTGAATTTTCTTGCTGCTGCTTAATATCTTTACCAAAAAAAGATGGCAGTTAATAAAGAAAAATATTTTGAGCTGAAAGAAGAACTGGATAAAAAGAATGTAACTTTAATTGCGGTAAGCAAAACAAAACCCGCAGAAGATATTTTAGAATTATACAACTTAGGTCATCGTGATTTTGGTGAAAATTATGTGCAGGAATTATTGCAGAAGCATGAGCAATTGCCCAAAGATATCCTCTGGCATTTTATCGGTCATCTGCAAAGCAACAAAGCAAAATACATTGTGCCGTTTGTGCATTTGATTCACGGTATAGACAGTGCCCGGCTTTTGCAGGAAGTAAATAAACAAGCTGCCAAAATAAACCGCGTTGTTCATTGCCTGCTGCAGGTGCATATAGCGAGGGAAGAAACTAAATTCGGTTTGGATGATGATGAAGTAAAGACTTTGTTCCAGCAAAGCATTGCTGATAATACCTTACCGCATGTTGCTATAAAAGGGCTTATGGGTATGGCATCGTTTACCGATGATGCAGAAAAAATAAGAATCGAATTGCAGCATCTGAAATCTTTGTTCAACTCACTGCTGCAACTGCAGTATAATAACTTAAGCGCTTCTCATCATGAAATGAAAATACTAAGCATGGGCATGAGCAGCGATTATGAGTTGGCAATAGAAGAGGGGAGTAACATGGTTCGCGTGGGCTCAGCAATATTTGGAGCACGATAAAAAAACGCTGCACAAATTTCTTCGTACAGCGTTATAATTTTACAAATCTATAAGCCGGGTTCTGTCGTGTTCTATCATTTATCTAGTTCGGCAATTGCTCGACGAATCTATCAACCTACCCTTCTCAGCGGCTATACGGCACAGAAGCGGGCAGCTTCATTACTGAGATTTATTTGGTCTTTCAACACCTGAGGTTTTCCCCTATTGCCTATCACTAAACAATATCGTGAGCTCTTACCTCACGTTTTCACCTTTTCTCCGATTGCTCGAAGTAGTTATTTTCTGTGGCACTTTCTGTTCCCGAATAAACGAGACCTTTCCGTTAGAAAGCAGGTTGCCCTGTGTTGCCCGGACTTTCCTCCCCGAAAAATCGGAGCGATAGAACGATTTGTAGCGCAAAGATACACAATGTTTTTCGCTCACCTACTCCGATCCACCGTTCACCTACTTTTGACCTTGTTTTACCTTTTTACTATTGTGGCAATACATGGCTTGATCTAGTTTTGTCGCATCAAATTTTAATACAAACTATAAAACAAATAAAAACAAGTAGAATGGAACGAGTAGATACAGAAAATACAAATTCATCAAATTCATCAAATCAGGATGATCAAATGCGCCGATGGGAAAGAGCATCACGCCGCGGAAAAGTTTTTGGAGGAATGATCGTAGTAGCCATAGGAAGTTTATTTCTGGCAAAAGAAATGGGCATGTTAATTCCGCATTGGATATTTAGCTGGAAAATGTTGTTAATTGCCATCGGACTTTTTGTTGGTGTAAAACACGGATTTCAGCGAGGAGGCTGGTTAATACCCATACTCATAGGAAGCATTTTTTTACTACGCGATAATTTTCCGGAATTAGCCATTTCACATTATATATGGCCCATCCTGATTATTTTTATTGGTTTACTCATCATGTTTAAACCAAGACGCCGACACTGCGGACATCACCGAGCTTACCGCAAATGGAACCGCCATCAGCACTGGCAACAAAAAAGCGAACAATGGAGTGCTTGGCAAGAAAAAAAAAACTCCGACAATTATCTTGAAGTAAACTCTGTGTTTAGTGGAATTGAAAAAAAAATTATAACCAAAGATTTTAAAGGCGGTGAAATTAACGTGGTGTTTGGTGGAGCCGAAGTTAATTTGAGTCAGGCCGATTTTGAAGGACGCGTTGAATTAGAAATCCATACCATTTTTGGTGGAACGAAATTAATAATACCGCCACATTGGGAAGTGAAATCTGACGTTACCGCTGTGATGGGCTCATTTGAAGACAAGCGAAATGTAGTAAAGGATCTCAATGCACCCGTTAAATTACTGGTTATAAAAGGGGATGTTGTGTTTGGCGGAATTGATGTACAAAGCTTTTAAATAAATAGGTTCAACCTTTCAATTTATAAAAATGAACTGGTACTTAACTAAAATAGTTTTCCAAATAGATATTGGAAAAGGTAAAAACTCGAATCAATTTGATGAGCAACTGCGCTTGATTAAAGCAGCTTCAACCGAAGAAGCATTTTTTAAAGCACGCTCCATTGGCAAGAATGAAGAAGTTGATTTTCTCAATAAGAACAAAAGTTCAGTGAGCTGGAAGTTTATTGATGTAGCAGAAATACATCCCTTGAAACAATGGGAAGACGGAGCAGAAATTTGTTCATCTACGCACGAAAGCGAAGAAGCAAATGCTTACATTAGCTTTGTAAAACACAAGGCTATGGTGTTGCAAACACAACATCAACTCTTCGTTTAATTCTTAAAACTACAATCTTTGTTAAGAAATTACATCTCCTTTCGCAAAGCAGTTGCCGGCTATCTTGGCTGGTGGCTGTTTTGGATTTTTGTACAAACCTTGGTTTTGCACCGTTTAGGACTTAGCTGGCAAATTGCCCTTACCGACGCAGCTATTTCCAACTTTTTATTGGCCTTGGTTGGCATTGCTACCGAAAATACCTACCGCTTTTATAATCCGGGAGCGGGCAATCGAATTCAGCGCTTGCTTTACGCTATTACCCTCAGTTTTGCCTACATCTATGCTTTGCAGTTTGTATTGGCTAAAGTATTTGAACAGAACTTAAATTATTTACAGTTTTTAGATAACTCCTTGCCCTTGCGCTACATGATAGCCTTACTCATGATAGCATTGATGACGGTTACCAGTTGGTTGTTTTATTTTATGAAGGAGCAATACGATAATACCCAACGCAAAGAGGAAGCTGAAAAATTAGTTCGAG
This sequence comes from Bacteroidetes bacterium UBA4408, assembly GCA_002389785.1. Taxonomy (GTDB): domain Bacteria; phylum Bacteroidota; class Bacteroidia; order UBA4408; family UBA4408; genus UBA4408. Next base: position 2,730 of record DGQS01000079.1, on the reverse strand, counting down.
AGGCCGAATTAAGTGCATTACGTCTGCAGTTGCAGCCTCATTTTTTATTCAATAGTTTAAATTCAATTTCAGCTTTGGCAGGATCGAAGCCGGAAGAAGCCCGAAAAATGATTCAACAGCTTTCCGATTTTTTACGTGGAACGCTTAAAAAGGACGAGCAACAACTGGTTCAATTGGCAGATGAATTAACACATTTACAACTTTACCTTGAAATTGAAAAAGTTCGTTTCGGTCATCGCTTAGCTACTCAAATTAACTGCGATGAAACAGCGTTAACCAAATTACTGCCATCCTTATTATTGCAACCCTTGGTTGAAAATGCCATTAAATTTGGTCTGTACGATACCATCGAAAATATTACCATTGGAATTACAGCAAAGGTAGATGGAACTAATTTACACATTCAAATCAGCAATCCTTTTGACGCAAGCACATCCCGTCCTAAAACAGGACTTGGATTTGGCTTAACTTCAGTACAACGTCGTTTGCAATTAATTTATGCAAGACAGGATTTGCTGCAACTGGAGCAAAAAGAAAATACATTTACAGCCACCTTAATTATCCCACAACTAGCATGATAAAAGCCATACTCATAGATGACGAACCTTTAGCACGTAGTATTATAAAGGAATACCTTCAAGGCTTTCCCGAAATTGAAGTGATGGACGAATGCAACAATGGTTTTGAAGGAGTAAAAGCAATACAACAACATCAGCCCGACTTACTATTTTTGGACGTACAAATGCCCAAAATCAATGGCTTTGAAATGTTAGAGCTGCTCGAATATACCCCGGCTGTTATTTTCACTACTGCTTTTGACGAGTATGCAATTAAAGCATTCGAAACGCATGCAATTGATTATTTGCTAAAACCATTTAGCAAAGAACGTTTTTCGAAAGCGGTACAAAAATGGTTGAATAGTCGTACGCAAAATACAAGTGCTGTTCAAGCACAAAGTCTAAGTGATACGAATATTAATCATGCCGATGAGCAACACCGCATTGTGGTGAAAAACGGAAGTAACATTAAAATTATTCCGGTACAAGAAGTAAGTTATATTGAAGCCTACGACGATTATGTAAAGATTTTTACCAAAGATGCACACCATCTAAAAAAGAAGACCATGAACTACTTTGAAAAAGTGTTATCAGCCAGCGATTTTTTGAGGGTTCATCGTTCTTATATTGTGCAACTTTCGCAAATTACACGCATCGAACCTTTCGAAAAAAACAACCACATCGCCTTGCTTAAAAGTGGTGCTAAAATCCCCTTGAGCCGCAGCGGTTATTTAAAACTAAAGGAAGTACTTGGTATTTGAGTAAAAAAAAATCCTCCTAGTTTTCTAGGAGGATTTTTTTTGTAAACTAATCAAAGCTTATTCTTCGCTTTTGTTTTTAGCTGCATTGTCCATTTGATCTTTCAAATCGCTCAATGCGCTGATATCACCTAAGGTAGATTTTTCAATACTATCTTTCAGTTTTTTAACGCTTGCTTTTTCAGCTTTAGCGGCCGATTTTTTTGCATCTTCTTCAGTTGCACGGTCAGCTGCTGCTACTTCTTCGTTTACTTTGGAATGACTCAAAATGATTTTTTTGTTGTCTTTCGAAAACTCCAACACTTTAAAATCAACGCTTTCGTCAACTTTCAACGAAGTTCCATCTGCTTTAACCATGTGTCGGGTAGGAGCAAAGCCCTCAACACCGTATGGAAGAGCAACTAAAGCACCTTTATCCATAATGCTTAAAACGGTTCCTTTGTGAATGCTATCTAAAGTAAATACAGTTTCAAACACTTCCCATGGATTTTCTTCCAATTGTTTGTGTCCTAAACTTAAACGACGATTTTCGCCATCCATTTCCAATACCTTCACTTCAATTTTATCGCCTACTTTGCAGAATTCAGATGGATGCTTGATTTTTTTACTCCAGCTTAAATCGCTGATGTGAACCAATCCGTCAACTCCCTCTTCCAATTCTACGAATATTCCGAAATTAGTAAAGTTACGTACGGTAGCTGTGTGCTGTGAGCCGGTAGGGTATTTGCTAACAACTTCAGCCCAAGGATCCGGTTTCAATTGTTTAATACCTAATGACATCTTACGCTCTTCACGATCTAATGTTAAAATAACCGCTTCAACAGTTTCGCCTACTTTTAAGAAATCTTGAGCAGTGCGTAAATGTTGACTCCAGCTCATTTCGCTTACGTGAATCAAACCTTCAACACCTTGTGCAATTTCAACAAATGCACCATAATCAGCAATTACAACCACTTTTCCACTGATTTTGTCACCCACTTTTAAGTCGGCGCTCAAATTATCCCAAGGATGCGGAGTTAATTGTTTTAAGCCTAAGGCAATGCGTTTTTTGTTGTCATCAAAATCAAGGATAACCACATTGATTTTCTCATCCAATTTCACAATTTCTTCCGGATGATTGATGCGGCCCCACGATAAATCGGTGATGTGAATTAATCCATCAACACCTCCTAAATCGATAAACACACCGTAAGTAGTAATGTTTTTAACGATACCTTCTAAAATTTGACCTTTCTCTAATTTAGAGATAATTTCAATTTTTTGTTGTTCTAACTCCGCTTCAATTAAAGCTTTGTGAGAAACAACTACGTTTTTAAATTCTTTGTTGATTTTTACCACTTTAAACTCCATTGTTTTTCCAACATAAACGTCGTAATCACGAATAGGTTTAACGTCGATTTGAGAACCCGGTAAGA
>DGQS01000011.1 GCA_002389785.1 Bacteroidetes bacterium UBA4408 | reverse complement strand
AGCGCTTAATGTAACGCATTAATTCGGTTTCGCTATGGTAAGTTGAAAATACCGGATGAGTTAAGTAGGCCGATTTACGAGCTAATTCAGAACTTTCAATGAAGGAAGCCTGAGTAGTTACTTGGCTTGCATTTAATGTAACTGCTGTCTTTTTTGAAGCCTGTGCAAAAAGCGAAACTATTACCGATAGGTCATTAACACTGGTGGTTTCATCCAAGGTAATACATACATGTTTAGTATCGGGATACCTAAAATTTAGTTGATGGTCATTTGACAATTTAGTCAATTGCTCTACAGTAATTTCATTAGGAAGAACAATGCAAAGTGTATCAAAATAAAGATTGTTTTCTAGTGTAAAGCCTAGTTTTTTTAATTCAGCGCCTAGCAAACAAGTTAATTTATGCACTTCGTTTGCGATGTTGCGAATTCCATCCGGACCATGATAAACGGCATACATGCTGGCCATAATAGCAAGCAATGCTTGCGCAGTACAAATGTTTGAAGTGGCTTTATCGCGACGGATGTGTTGTTCACGTGTTTGAAGCGCCATACGCAAAGCACTATTTCCGGCTGAATCTAGCGATACACCAATGATTCTTCCGGGTATAATTCGTTTAAACTCTTCCTTGCAAGCAAAATATGCAGCATGTGGACCTCCATATCCAAGCGGAACACCAAAACGTTGTGAATTTCCTACCACCACATCAGCGCCCCATTCTCCGGGAGGACTCAATAGCGCCAAACTCAATAAATCTGCAGCTACAACAACGGAGGCTTGATGTTCATGAGCCTTCGCCACAAAGTCTTTGTACGAATTTACCTTCCCATTCATTTCGGGAAATTGTACTATAGCACCAAAAATTTCGTTGCTAAAAGTAAAGGTGTTGTAGTCACCAATAATTAGTTCAATACCAAGGGGTGCCGAGCGAGTTTGAAGCAAGGCGATGGTTTGCGGATAACAAGCATCCGACACAAAAAACTTTTTTACATCTCTTTTAACAGCATCGCGCGAACGATTGTTGTAAAACATTATCATCGCTTCAGCAGCAGCAGTGGCTTCATCCAGCAAGGAGGCATTGGCAATTTCCATCGCTGTTAAATCCATGATCATGGTTTGAAAATTGAGCAAGGCTTCCAATCTTCCTTGTGCAATCTCAGCTTGATAAGGTGTATAAGCAGTGTACCAACCCGGATTTTCAAAAATGTTTCGCTGAATAGGAGGAGGTACAACACAATTGTTATATCCTAATCCAAGATACGATTTGTAAACTTTATTTTTTTGGGCCGATTTTTTTAATTCGGTAAGGTATTCATATTCGTTTTGCGCAGGTGGCAGATTAAGCGGTTTTTTTAAGCGAATTGCTGCCGGTATAGTTTCATCAATTAGGGCATCAAGACTAGCTGCTCCAATTTTTGAAAGCATTATTGCTTGTTCATTTTTATTAGGTCCGATATGACGGAATTCGAATTTGTTGTGTGACATTGAGAGCTAAATTTGCTGTTAATAATTTTGGAGCACAAATGTAAGATTTATTGTGCTATTGTTGAACCTAATTTTCGTCTTATTTAACAGATAAATGGGTGAATTGTTTTGGCATCACAATTTTGTAATTGACAACAGCAATTGCTTGAAATTGTTTTAACTGACGCACTATTAAAACGAAGTAATTTCTTTAGAATAGAACTTAGCAGTAACTGGTAACTGAGATTGTTTTTTTCAAGAAATCCCAATTAAACAGCACGCGAATAATTCATGCTGTATTAATGATTGTTTTTAAATTTCTATTGATTTCCTAAGCAAGAGAAATTAATTTACATATTCCTTCGATACTGCCCACCCACCTCAAACAAAGCGTTGGTTATTTGACCCAAAGAACAATATTTTGCAGCTTCCATGATGCTGTTAAAGATGTTTTTATTTTGAATCGCGGTTGTTTGCAAATCGCGCAAAAGCTGTGGCGATTTATCGGAATAAGCATTGTGAAGATTTTGTAACATGCTTATTTGGTAAGCCTTTTCTTCTTCGGTTGCACGTATCACCTCGGCCGGTAATACGGTTGGTGAGCCTTTACTCGATAAAAAAGTATTTACTCCTACAATTGGAAACTCTCCATTGTGTTTTAAGGTTTCGTAGTACAAACTTTCTTCTTGAATTTTTCCGCGCTGATACATGGTTTCCATGGCACCTAATACACCGCCTCTTTCATTAATTTTATCAAACTCCATCAATACTGCCTCCTCTACCAGGTCGGTCAATTCTTCAATAATAAAGGAACCTTGCAAGGGATTTTCATTCTTCGCAAGTCCTAATTCACGGTTAATAATTAATTGAATGGCCATGGCTCTTCTTACGCTTTCTTCAGTAGGAGTTGTTATTGCCTCATCGTAAGCATTGGTATGTAAGGAATTGCAATTATCATAAATCGCATACAATGCCTGCAAGGTTGTGCGTATATCGTTAAAATCAATTTCCTGAGCATGCAACGATCGGCCACTTGTTTGTATATGGTACTTGAGCATTTGCGAACGCTCGTTCGCATTGTACTTTAATTTCATAGCCTTGGCCCAAATTCGGCGAGCTACACGCCCAATAACCGCATATTCGGGATCTATCCCATTGCTAAAGAAAAACGATAAGTTCGGTGCAAATTTATTGATGTCCATGCCACGACTTACATAGTACTCAACATAAGTAAATCCGTTGCTCAAGGTTAATGCAAGTTGTGTAATAGGATTGGCGCCGGCTTCAGCAATGTGGTAACCACTGATTGAAACCGAATAAAAATTACGAATGTTTTTTTGAATAAAATATTCCTGCATGTCACCCATCAATCGAAGCGCAAATTCAGTACTGAAAATACAGGTATTCTGAGCCTGATCCTCTTTTAAAATATCAGCTTGAACCGTACCGCGCACTGCCATCAAGGTTTCGGTTTTTATTTTTTCGTACACCTCAGCAGGTAATACCTGATCACCGGTTACACCCAATAACATCAAGCCCAATCCATCATTGCCATGCGGAAGCTCGCCTTGGTATTTTGGAGCAGTACGTTTTTGAGCTTTAAAAATTGCTTCCATTTTTTTAGCAACTTCTTTCTCGAGCCCGTTTTGTTTGATGTAAATTTCGCACTGCTGATCAATGGCAGCATTCATAAAAAATCCGGTTAATATTGCAGCCGGGCCATTTATGGTCATACTTACCGAAGTGCTGGCACTTGCCAAATTAAATCCGGAATACAATTTTTTTGCATCGTCTAAACAACAAATCGAAACACCTGAATTTCCAACCTTACCATAAATATCCGGGCGTTGATCAGGGTCTTGTCCGTATAAGGTAACGCTGTCGAAGGCAGTGCTCAAGCGCTTTGCAGGCAATCCGGTACTTACATAATGAAAGCGTTTGTTGGTTCGTTCCGGTCCACCTTCTCCGGCAAACATACGTGCAGGATCTTCTCCTTCTCGCTTAAATGGGAAAACTCCTGAAGTATAGGGAAATTCACCCGGAACATTTTCTTGTAAACTCCAACGAAGTATATCTCCCCATGCTTCATAACGCGGTGTAGCAACTTTGGGAATTTGTGTATGGGCTAGCGATTCGTAGTGAGTTTTAATTTTAAGTTCCTTATCGCGCACTTTAAAAATAAAATACTCGTTTTTGTAGGCCTGTATTTTTTCTTTCCAGTTTTCAAGCAACTTTTTATTTTGACCGCTTAAATTTAATTCAAGCGATGCAGTCTTTGCGTTCAACAAGTCAATTGTTTTTGCTTCTTCACTATTGTTTACCTGCATCAACGACTTACTAAGTTGCAAGGCATACAATTGATTCGCAATAGTACTTTGTTCATTTACCCATTTATCGTAGGCACGATTGTTTTCTGAAATCTCTGATAAGTAGCGAGTACGGTTAGGTGGGATGATGTAAATTTTTTCGCTCATTTCATCCGTTACCTTAAAACCGGAGGTTAGGTCAGCACCGGTTTTCTCAACCAGTTTGTCCATAATGGCTTTGTATAATTTATTCATTCCGGGATCGTTAAATTGGGAAGCTATTGTTCCAAAAACCGGAATTTTTTCATCGTCTACCTCCCACAATTGATGATTGCGCTTGTATTGTTTTTTCACATCGCGCAAAGCATCTAAGGCTCCTCTTTTATCAAATTTATTAAGCGCAATTATGTCGGCGAAATCAAGCATGTCAATTTTCTCTAGCTGAGTGGCAGCGCCATATTCAGGCGTCATTACATACAAGCTCATATCGCTGTGCTCAATAATTTCGGTATCACTTTGTCCAATACCTGAAGTTTCAAGCAATATCAAATCAAAATCGGCAGCTTTAACGATATCTACCGCTTCCTTTACATATTTGCTAAGTGCCACATTGCTTTGTCGTGTTGCCAATGAACGCATGTAAACCCGTTCGTTGCGAATAGCATTCATACGTATACGGTCGCCCAAGAGCGCTCCTCCCGTTTTGCGTTTACTGGGATCAACCGAAATAATGGCAATGGTTTTTTTATCAAAATCGATTAAGAAACGACGCACCAATTCATCCACAAGCGACGATTTTCCGGCTCCTCCGGTTCCGGTAATTCCTAATACCGGAGTTTTAGTTTTGGACTGTAATTTCTTTACTTCTGCAAGTATGGTAGCAGATTCTTCATAAAAGTTCTCAGCCGCCGATATTAATCTTCCAAGCGATTTAGCATCCTTTTTCTTCAAAAGCTTCAGCTCTCCATTTAAGTTTGCACCGGTTGGGAAATCGCATTTTTGAAGCATGTCGTTAATCATGCCTTGCAGTCCCATCGAACGTCCATCATCGGGCGAATAAATTCGAGCTATACCATAAGCTTGTAATTCTTCAATTTCAGAAGGTAGTATTACTCCACCGCCACCGCCAAATATGCGTATATGTTCACAGCCTTTCTCTTTCAACAAGTCATACATGTATTTAAAATACTCCACATGCCCACCTTGGTAGCTGGTCATGGCAATGGCATTGGCATCTTCTTGAATAGCGCAATTTACCACCTCGCTCACACTGCGGTCGTGCCCAAGGTGTATTACTTCGGCACCACTGCTTTGTATGATTCTGCGCATAATATTGATGGAGGCATCGTGTCCGTCGAACAAAGAAGCGGCGGTTACAATTCGGATTTTATTTTTGGCTGTATAAGGTGCTTGTGCGATCATTTAAGGCTGTTATATAATTGAGACAAAGATAAAAATTCAACGCTATTTTTTTGAGCTAAATTAGTAGTGATACTTTTCCGGTTTCAGACAAAATGGGCAAGCATTTATACATCTACCACGCTGTTAACAGTTATGTTACTTCGCTTTTAAGAAGGCTTGGTAGAAATTTTTATATGCGACATAGATTGGCGTTATGCGAACTTAGTTTTGCATCAAACTTAATACAAGCACAATGGAAAATGTAACCTTACACACAGCCGTTCCGCAACAAAGCGTTGATAGCAGCATTATTAATTCATTAGACAACCGAGGCGAATTAGCGATTAAAAAATTATTTACTTGTTACTTTAATGAACTTCCCAGTCAATGTCAGGTAACCAATATGAAGGGAATTCAACTGGCCAATGAACTTTGCGATTTTTACAAAGAGTTTATCATCCGGATTATACATGATAGCGATTATGATGCGCGACAACGAAATGGCTTTTTTCCACAAAAAATTGTTTTGTTTACAACCGGCGAAATGATAGTTGCCAGCTCCAACAGTTTTACTTATTTGTATAAAAGAGAAGAGTTACTCAGCGAAAAATATATTAAAGACGAAGCACATCGCCTCTGCATTTCAACTGCCAAGCTTCCCAGTGTTCAATTAATTACTGCAGGCGAATTTGGGTTAGAATTAAACAGCTTCGATATTGGTGCAACCAAAGTTGATTTAGATAAAAACTACAACAACAATTTAGCAAGTTTTGATACTGAATTTATTAGCGCGCTCAACGATACTTCCAAACGCGGCTTGCATTTTTTGTATGGAAAACCGGGGACCGGAAAAACCAATTATTTGCGGCACATTATTTCATCTATTAAGAAGGATGTTATTTTCATTCCATCCGGTATGGCTGAATCGCTTTCGGATCCTGGATTTATTAACATGTTGGTGACACAAGCACGTGGTCAGGTTTTAATTATTGAAGATGCTGAAAAAGCTATAGTTGCCCGCGAATCAAATCAAAATACAGCCGTTTCAACTTTGCTGAACATTTCAGATGGTTTGCTAAGCGATATTTTGAACATGCAAATCATCTGCACTTTCAATACCGATATAAAAAATGTAGATGCAGCTTTGCTTCGCCCGGGTCGCTTACTTACCAAGTATGAATTTAATGAACTCGACGTGGTAAAAGCGAATGCATTAAGCAAAAATCTTGGTTTCAATCGTGTTTACAATCATCCGGTATCCTTGTCTGAAATATACAGCAACCGCGAAACACAAATTATTTCATTGCAAACTAAAAAAGCTGTTGGATTTTAAAAATTGACAATCAGTTAAATTGTTTCATTTTTGCAAAAAAAAAATACCGTGTCGAAACGCGAATACATTGCACGCTACATGCACATCGTTAACTACCTGCGAAGAAGGGGCCAAGCCAACTTTGCTGAGATTAGCGAATTGCTCGAACGCGAAAGTCATGAACAAGGATTAAAGTTTACTATCTCACAGCGTACTTTTCAACGCGACATAAAAGAGATTTATACCTTATACGGAATTACCATTGAATGCAACAAACGGAGCGGAAATTATTTTATTGCCGAAGAGGAAGAAACACACAGCAATAGCCGCATGCTCGAAACATTTGACTTGTACAATGCGCTCAAATTTTCGTCCTTTTACCTGCCATTGATACAATTTGAAAAACGTGCTGCACGAGGTAACGAACATATATTTCCCCTGCTACACGCCATTAAAAATAAGTTGTTGGTTAAGTTTGTGTATTCAAAATACTATACGGATGATTCAGAGAATAGGACAGTTGAACCCTTGCTGCTAAAAGAATTCAAAGGTCGATGGTATTTAATTTCCCGAAAGCAAGGTGAAGAAAGTATACGTACTTTTGGATTAGACCGAATAAGTGATATTGAAACACTCCGTTTAAAAATCCCTGCAGGCAAATCATTTAATGCTGAGCAATACTTTAAAGATGCATTCGGAATATTTGTTCCCGAAAAGGGCGAAGCGGAGCGGGTAGTGTTAAGTTTCACAAAAGAACAAGGGCAATACATCAAGTCTTATCCCTTGCATCATTCGCAAAAAATAATCAGTGAAAGCAATACTGAAGTTCGGTTGGAAGTTTGTGTTTATTTAACCTATGATTTCCTGCATGAACTGCTATCTTATGCTGAAAATATTACAGTGATTTCTCCTAAAAAATTAATTGACCAAATTAAAAAAGTATACAGCTTGGTTAGTTACAAATAACTTGTAGCATCAGAGCTTTTTTAATTTAGAAAGTAATTTTCCGGCCCTGTTGAGATAACCTTTTGATGCATAGGGCAGATGAGCTTCAATAGCAATTATTACTTCTTTTTTCAACTCGGGTTCAACTTTGCAAATATTAAAAAGCACGGTCATGGCAAATACTCGTATTGCAATTGCCTCATCAGATGAAAGCAATAATTTCATGCAATTTTCAAAAGCTAAGCCTTGCAAGTTTTTTGGTATATCCATAAACTGTAACATGCGTACAGTATTTCGCTTTACAGCATCATGCAGCCCTTTCTTCGATAAATTTTCGATTAATTTTAACAGATAGGGTTCAATTAATTTGGGATTCTTTTCAAAACAGGCATTAATTACAGCAGCGCAACGTTGTGTTAATAGGTATTCGTTTGCAAAAAATACCTGCATCGCTTCTTCAAATAATTTAGGATTTGTAGCTATACTAGCGGCAATTAGTAAGGTTTGCTTTTTGCTGTTTTCCTTTAAGAGTGCAGCCTTTAAGTTCATGTTACAAACTTTGGAAACGTGATTTAAGATTGATTAAATAGCTTTTAATATCGCCCTTATACTGTGTGGACAATACCATTGCCAGACTGTCTTTTTGTGCATCATACCGTTGATAACCCATAAAAAATGCATTGCCCGAAGTGATTGCACCACGCATGCGTTTCATGTATTTTTTCTTGCTGCTAATTGGAAGTTTGTAAGCTTCTACCACAAATTGATGTATGAGTGCCTTTTTTTTCTCCTGCTTCACTGCATCAGATTCGTTCTTCATACTTGAATATAATTCGCTTAACTGTCGTGTACAACCAAATAAAAATTTTTCAAAAATTCGTTCATCCAACAAAGCCGATTGATAATTGATGAGCGCTTCCGATTTTTCACCAAATTTAAATTTCAAAAATGCGATGGCGCCTTGCTCCCCAATAAAACTTGCTAAATTTTCATTAAAGTTTACATCGTTTTTTACATACAAGGTACCATGCGTTAATTCATGAATTATTAATTCAGATAATTCTCCTTTCGATTGATACAGCATCGATGAAAGCACCGGATCCTTAAACCATCCTAAGGTACTCCAGCCACTGGCTCGTCCTAATTCAGTATCAAACCCTGCTTGTTCCAATTCGTATTGTTCAAGGCGCGCTTTCTTTTTATCAAAATATCCTTTGTACGAAAAATCGCCGAGAAGCGGAAAATGCCATTGCTTGGCTTTCATTTCATAAGGCTCAGAAGCCATCAACATCCACATCAAGGTTTTTCCATGTTGGTTGTAGAGGGTAGTGTAATTGTCAGATTTACGTATACCCAGGCTTGTTTCGGCAAACTTTTTTATTTCTTTTACCAACGCCAACTTAGGTTTCAACGAATCAGGAAAATCATCGGATTGCAATACTTCTTCGCAATCTTCAGCATTCCATACAATTTTAAGTTGTCCTTTTGCCTGTGAAAACGCATAGTTTAGCAATTTGTAGTGATAAATTCCGACAAGTAGCGCCAAGATAAAAATTACCTGAAAAAAGCGTTTCAGCCAAAACAAAAATTGTTTCATGCAGTAAAGGTACACAGCAAAATCATTTTTCGAAATTAAATGCATTCAAGCACTAGCTTTAAAATATGAATATATTTACGAAAAAATTGTATGTTTTTTATTTTCTCAAAGCTACTTTCGTTCGCAATAGCCCCACTCACTTGGATTTTTGCACTATTAGTATGGGCTGTTTTCACAAAACAAGCACTTAAAAGACGTAAACTGTTAATTAGCTCACTGTTTGTTTTGTATGTATTTTCCAATTCATTTCTTTTAAATTTAGTGATGCGAAACTGGGAAATTGCACCCAAAAAGCACAACGAATTAAGCCGCTACGATGCAGGGATAGTATTAGGAGGAATGCTTTGGTACGACAAAGAATTCGACCGCATGCAATTTACCAGAAGCACCGACCGAGTGATGCAAGCTGTTGATTTATATAAACGTGGAATTATAAAAAAAATCGTGTTTACAGGTGGCTCCGGAAGTATTTTACACCAAGACATGAAAGAAGGAAAATATGCCGAACAATTTCTACTCAACTTGGGCATTCCGGCAGCAGATGTACTCATTGAAAGTGAATCTAACAATACCCGCGAAAATGCAGTGTTCACACAAAAATTACTTGCACAAAAAATGCCGGCAGCCAAGTGCTTACTTATCACTTCAGCCTTTCACATGCGACGCTCAATAGGCTGTTTTACTAAGGTTGGTATGCAGTTCGACTACTATTCCACCGACCGCTATAGCGGACCTTATAAGTTAGAGTTTGATTACCTGCTAATTCCCTCTTCCCAAGCTTTTGAAGAATGGAAAATGCTGATACACGAATTAGTAGGTTATGTAGTTTATAAAATAAGTGGCTACGCCTAATTTTTCAAACCCTTCAATTGAGTTTCAAGTGCATTGATTTTGGAAATGGCATCTGCCTGTTTCTTTTTTTCATTCGCTACCAATTCAGGCTTTGCATTTGAAATAAATTTTTCGTTTAAGAGTTTAGCTTCTACCGACTTTAAGAATCCTTTAGTGTAATCGAGCTCTTTTTGCAAACTATCAATTTCTTTATCTACATCCAGCGCACCTTCACTGGCAATAAAAAACTCATGTGTATCGGTAATTAAAACTGAAACCATTTTTTCTCCATTTTCTACCGAAGTAAAATCTGATAGATTGGCCATTTTCTTTAGCGTTCCCGAAAAAGTTTGCAGGTGTTTATCGAAATCGCTAACACCGCTTGTATGTTTTTTAGCCGCAAGTTTAAGTGCAGTTTTTGGCGAAATTTGTTTGCTGTTTCGGTAATTTCTTACTTGAGCAATTAACTCAAATAATTTATCACAAGCATTTAAAATACCGGCGTCTACTGATTTTTCGCTTGGCCAGCTGGCAACAATTAAACACTCATTTTCTTTGCGTTCTTTTAGCAAATGCCAAATTTCTTCGCTTACAAAAGGCATCCATGGATGTACTAATTTAAGCAGTTGTTCTAAAAACAACAGTGTAGCAGCGTGCGTTTCTTTATCAACAGGCAACGCAACTCCATTCACAAACTCAGGCTTCACCAATTCAAGATACCAAGCACAGAAATCGTCCCATATAAGTTTGTAGGTTGTCATCAAAGCCTCGCTCATGCGGTATTTCGAATACAAATCATTCAAGGCTAGCAATTGTTGTTGCAAACGAGCTTCAAACCAAGCGATGCTCATTTTATTTCCTTCGCTGCATTGCTTGGTAGCATCAACTTCCCAACCTTTAATCAAACGAAAGGCATTCCACAACTTGTTCGAAAAATTTCTACCCTGCTCACACGATGATTCATCAAACAACAAGTCATTCCCGGCTGGCGACGAAAGCAACATGCCAACACGCACTCCATCTGCTCCGTACTTTTCAATTAAATCAAGCGGGTCAGGCGAGTTTCCTAATGATTTACTCATTTTACGACCTTGCTTGTCGCGCACAATTCCGGTTAAATATACATTGGTAAATGGTTTTTCACCGCGGTATTCGTAGCCTGCAATAATCATTCGTGCCACCCAAAAGAAAAGTATTTCTGGAGCTGTTACCAAGTCATTCGTTGGATAGTAATACTTGATATCCGGATTTTCCGGATTTTTAAAACCATCAAATACACTAATGGGCCACAACCAGGAACTAAACCAGGTATCCAATACATCTTCATCTTGCTTCAGTTGATTTACAGCGGTGCCGGGAAATTCCTTCCTAAATTTTTCAAGTGCCTGTTCATGCGTTTTTGCCACTACCGTATTTCCTTTTTCATCGTACCAGGCAGGTATGCGTTGTCCCCACCACAACTGTCGACTAATGCACCAATCGTGTACATTTTCCATCCAGTGTTTATAGGTATTTATAAATTTTTCTGGAATTAAATTTATCGAGCCATCCAACACATGTTCCAAAGCAGGCTTCGAAATTTTATCCATCTTCAAAAACCATTGCATCGAAAGCTTGGGCTCAATAACCGCATTGGTTCGCTCTGAATAGCCAACTTTGTTTTTTATATCTTCTACTTTCACCACATGCCCCATTTCTTCCAGGTCTTTGGCAATTTTTTTACGAACGGCAAAGCGGTCTTCCCCAATATAAAATTGTGCTGCTTCACTCATCTTTCCATCGGCAGCAATGGTATCAATTACTTCCAATTTGTGCTTTACGCCTAAGTTATAATCATTAATATCGTGCGCCGGTGTAACTTTTAATGCACCGGTACCAAAATCCATGGTAATGTAATCGTCAGTTATAATTGGTACGCTGCGATTAACCAAGGGAATTACAGCAAATTTGCCATGAAGCTGTTTGTACCTTTCATCCTCAGGATGCACGCATACGGCAGTATCGCCCAAAATTGTTTCGGGACGTGTAGTTGCAATCGTAATCCATTCATCATCAGTACCCTCAATTTTATAGCGCACATAATACAATTTCGAATTCACTTCTTTGTGAATTACCTCTTCATCGCTAACGGCAGTTAATCCTTGTGGATCCCAGTTAACCATGCGCACACCGCGGTAGATTTGTCCCTTTTTATACAAGTCAATAAATACATCAATTACCGCATCGCTCAAATCGTCTTCCATGGTAAAGCGAGTGCGATCCCAATCACAGGAAGCACCCAGTTTTTTAAGCTGTTCGAGTATTATTCCTCCATATTTTTCTTTCCATTCCCAGG
>DGQS01000046.1 GCA_002389785.1 Bacteroidetes bacterium UBA4408 | reverse complement strand
TTTCAATGGTTCTGATTTTATTGAATTTTATGCCCAACGTAATGATGGATGGCTCGATACACTCATCCATGATTCGCCTTCAAATCAGACGAATCCTTATTACAGTTTATTTACAGACACTGCATTTTATTTTTTAACCTGGAATACATCTTTTACAAATTTAAGGATGGCAGTGAGCGTTTCTGATACCGACACGGCTGCTTATATACCGGAACCCTTCTTTCTTCAAGATCGCTTGGAATATTTTTCTTCAAAATATTATCAGGGAGAAACAGATGCTGCAAAAGTTACCGATCCGGAATATACCGACGGTGAAGGTTGGATGTCGAATAGTTTTGGTGCCGGATCATCTAAAACCATTGCCCTAAAAACTACCAACCTATATGCTAACGGCCCTGATGCAGTATTAAAAACTACGGTTAGTGCCTGGACCAAAGATTTTGCTGTGTTAGAAAACAACCATACCAAGGTATCGTTAGATGCTATCTTGTTATTTGATTCTGCATACAATGGTTATAAAACATTTCACCACCAATTTTTGTTACCAACCACTGTGCTTAATGCTACCACCAGCAACCTTAAAATAGAGAGTATCGACATACCTGGGGTGCAATCAGACCAATATGTAGCGGTTGCTTTTGCTCATTTGAAATATCCGCATACCTTCAACATGGAACAAAGTGATTCTGTTTTCATTCACATTCCCAATACCATTTTACAAACAAAAACTCGATTTAACATACAAAATTTTAATGCAAATTCTACAGTGTATCTCTATGATTTAAACGATCGACGCAGAATTACTGCTTTGCCAGTTACCGGTGGATACAGTTTATTGTTTGCAAATTTTAATAAGAATTTTGAAGGATTTTTAACTTCCGAAAGTCATATAAAAACAATTGCCAAGGTAGTAGCAGTAACTCCCACAGCCAAGTTCACTAATTATGCAGCTACGCTTCCGTTGCAGCCCGATTATTTAATGATTACGCACACTAAACTATTGGGCGAGGCAGTCAATTATAAAAACTACCGAAGTTCAGTTGCCGGTGGTTCACATAAAGTATTGTTGGCGAATATTGACGAATTGTATGACCAATATGTATATGGTATAAGAAGAAATCCTTTGGCCATGCGCCAATTTGCAAAGGACGCACTTAAAAATTGGGCAAAAAAGGCCGAATATTTATTTTTAGTAGGAAAAGGAGTTTCTACAACCGATTTGAATCATGAATATTATAGAAATGATGCTACCATACTTGATCAAAATCTGGTTCCTTCCTTTGGTTTACCTCCTTGCGATAATTTAATTACCAACCATATTTTTGATTCATTGCTTTTTGCACCGGCTATACCAACGGGGCGTATTGCTGCTAAAAATCCACAAGATTTGGCAAATTATTTAAGTAAGGTGATAGAATACGAAAGCGCTCCACGTGCAAGTTGGATGAAAAATGTTTTACATTTTGGGGGTGGTACTAGTATTTCAGAACAAACAAGCTTTGCTGGCTTTTTAAACAATTATAAAAATATAATAGAGGACACAGCATTTGGAGGAAGTGTATATACTTTCCTCAAGTCAACTTCTGCTCCGATTCAAATCACACTTTCCGATTCGGTGAAGCAACTGATCGAAACCGGAGCCTCTTTATTAACCTTTTTTGGTCATGCTTCCGGTAGTAGTTTCGATCAAAGTATCGATCAACCTCAAGGATACAACAATTCAGGACGCTATCCACTAATATTGGCAAATTCTTGTTATTCCGGCAATATACATAATCCCATTGGTCAAGGCGAATCAACCATTAACGAAGATTATGTGCTTTATGCAAATGGTGGTGCCATTGCATTTATTGCTCAAGTAGGACAAGGCATGGCGACTTTTTTAAATAATTATTCAACTGATTTTTACAATCAAATTGGAAGGTATAATTACGGGAAGCCCATGTCACATTCGATGAAAAGAACGGTGAAAGATATTCAGGCAAATTATCTTCACATGAAAGCACTTGTGCTCGAAATGACACTGCATGGCGATCCTGCTTTGGTCCTGAATTCCTTTGCTTTACCTGATTATTCAATACGCCCGCAGGACATTTATTTTAGTTCAGGTACCAATGGTAGTTCTACGATTACAGCCGGACTTGATACTTTTTACGTGAATGTAAAAATTTCCAATATCGCCAGAGCAACTGCCGATTCGAGTGTGCTGCATGTAAAGCGAATTTTTCCCGGAAATGTTCCTCCCGTGTCGTTCGATACCATTATAAAAGGAATACATAACAATGAAACTTTTCAAATCAAATTTCCAATTGATCGTATCAATGGAATTGGTTTAAATAAATTTGAAGTAGTAGTTGACTATAGCAATACCATTGATGAGTTAGATAACTCCGGAAACAATACAGCTACTGCCGAGTTGAATATTATTTCAGGATTTGTTTCTCCACTTTATCCTTACGATTTTTCAATAGTACCCAATTCAACAATTTCTTTATTGGCGAGTACTTTTGATCCTTTGGCTCCTGCTGCAAACTATTATTTTGAGTTAGATACCAACGATGTGTTTAGCAGTTTTAGTCCGATGTATCGGTCAACTACAATCAATTCGCCCGGTGGAATTTTAAGTTGGCAAGTGCCTCTAACTTTGCAAGATAGCATGGTGTATTATTGGCGTGTACGTAAGGAAAGCGAACCTGGTCAAGCTCCATTTTGGAAACAAAGTTCCTTTCAATACATACCGGGAAAGGAAGGTTGGTCGCAAGCACATTTTCCACAATTTAAGAATGATGAATACCGTTTCTTAAAGTATGATTCCTTGCAACGAAAGTTTAAATTTTTACCGGCTTCGCGAAATTTAAGTTGTACTACTAACAATGCTGATAACAGTAATATTACAGCCTTGTTTACTTCATCCTATTCCATCGACGGTCAGTTGCAAGATGAAGCAAGTTGTCAGTTTACCTATAAAATACAAGTAGCCATCATTGATTCCTTAACGCTCGAAGCATGGGGCAATCGCTGGACCGACAATAGTGTTAATCCGCCCTATGTGTATAATCCTACTCATTATTATGGTAATCGCAACGACAATGGTAGCTGCAGGAATCAAGTTGAAAAATACTTTTTGTTTGATGTAAATGATACCGCTCAAATGCGAGGATTAGTGACGATGTTGCGCGACAGTGTGCCTGTTGGGAATTATATTTTAGCGTATACCTGGTATAAACCTACCGCAGGTTGGGCATCCAACAAAGCTAACGTATTTGCACAATTCAGCGAATTTGGTTTTGATACCTTGAGTTCAATTTATGCAACACGACCTTGGATATTTTTTACGCAAAAAGGCAAGCCATCGAGCACGCAATATGTAATTGGTGATAGCTTGTTTTCACAAATTAGCTTAAACGCTACCATTAAAAATAACCGAAAAAGCGGCGAAATGCTAAGTCGTTTAATAGGTCCGGCCACACAATGGACTTCGTTGAACTGGCAGGCACATTCAATCGAACAGCCCAGCAATGACAATATTCGCATAAAGTTAATGGGGGTACAATCGAATGGACAAGAAGTAACCTTGATGGATACCAGCAATGTTTTTAAAGGATCGCGAAATTTGCAAAATGTGAGTGCCGGCCAATTTCCTTATTTAAAGTTATATGCCTATACAGCCGATGAAATCAATTATACACCATCGCAACTTAAACGCTGGCAAATTGTGTATGACGAAATGCCCGAAGCTGCAGTAAATCCTTTAAAGGCATTTAGCTTTCAAAGTAATCAAGTACAAGAAGGCGACAAGATTAATTGTAAAGTGGCCATCGAAAATATTACCAATAAAAACATGGACAGTTTACTTGTTCGTTTTTGGTTGGTTGATAAAAGTAGAGTGATACATGAATTGAAACAGCAACGCTATAAAAAATTACTCGCACATGATACACTCGTTGCAAGTGTTTCTTTTTCATCGCTTGGATTTGATGGGAAAAATACCTTGTGGATGGAGGCAAATCCGCTTAAAAGTGGAGCTAATGTGTATGATCAAATTGAGCAATTTCATTTCAATAATTTTTTGCAGAAGGAATTTGTGGCCAACAAAGACAAGGCTAATCCATTGTTGGATGTTACGTTTGATGGGATACATATTTTGAACGGTGATTTGGTTTCGGCCAAACCGGCAATATCTATTCAGTTAAAGGATGAAAGTAAATACCTGGCACTTGATAATGAGAATTTGTTTAAAGTGTTTATTCGATATCCCAATCAATCAACAGACGTATTGATACCTTTTGATGGAAGTACATTGAGATTTGTACCGGCTAGCTTACCCGATAACCGCTGTAAGGTTGAATTTAGTCCGGTTTTAGAAGAAGATGGTAAATATGAATTGATTGTTCAGGCAAAGGATAAATCGAACAATCAATCAGGGGATATTGATTACCGCATTGCTTTTGAAGTGATCAATGAAAGCAGCATCACCGAGGTAATGAACTATCCGAATCCGTTTAGTACGGCAACGCGATTTGTATTTACACTCACCGGCAGTGAAGTTCCACAACAGTTCAGAATACAGGTTATGACGATAACCGGAAAGGTGGTACGCGAAATATTTCAGGACGAATTAGGGCCGATTCATATTGGGCGCAACATCACCCAATATGCTTGGGATGGAAAAGATAATTTTGGCGATCAGTTAGCCAACGGAGTTTATTTTTATAGAACAGTAACTCAGCTCAACGGAGAAGCCACCGAAAAGCGCGCTACAGATGCAGATGCCTATTTTAAAAAGGGCTGGGGGAAGATGTATTTGTTGAAGTAAAAAAACAACTCGTCCGCATTTTCCTAACTCGTCCGCGTTTGCAACGCGGATGCAAAAAATTTGCCCCCCTCCACTCGTCCGCATTTGCAACGCGGATGCCTTGAAATTTGCGTTTGCAACGC
>DGQS01000203.1 GCA_002389785.1 Bacteroidetes bacterium UBA4408 | reverse complement strand
GCAAGCATCGCTTAAACGATTTTTTAAAAAGGAACCTACCCTCGTAGTGCCGGGGGAATAAAAGCTAATCCTTTGCCTTTCAATAAAAGGAAGAGGGTTGACAAAGGGCAACGTCAACAACTATTTTTCGGGCACTACCGGAAGATAGAAGTTCGTTGCCTTTTTTATTAAATAATTAATGAAGTAAAAAAATGTGTGAACACAAAAACTTCCAAGCCTTTATTAAAGTAAACCGTATTCAGGACGGTGAGCTTGGGCCGGTAATAGGACATGAAGCCGACATAAAAATTCAATGTGTCGACTGCAAAGATTTTTTTGAGTTTGTCGGCGTGCCAACAGGACTATCGCCGATACAGCCAATGACTAGCCCCGACTTTACTGAACTACGATGCCCAATAATACCTAGCACTAAAGTCAAAAAACCAACCACCAATTATAATCCAACAATGACTATCGTTAACTAAAAAAAAGAAAACATGAAAATTTGGAAACTGACTATCGAAGATGCCAAAGGCAAAGCCAAGGGACAATTTTTTACCACCATCACCGCACCGAATGGGGAGAAAACTCATATATCGGAAACGATAAAGATGAAGGGAAATGCCATCAATACATTGCTTAGACTTGTTAATGCCATTCTTAACGACAAGTTTAAATTTGTGGATAACACTGCTCAAGGTAAAATTATTGAAAAATTAGAGAAAACTGTAAAATCAAAATCATTTCAAAAAAAACTTGACAGAAAAACTGTCGTTGACAATACAACCCCAAAGAAAAAATAAAAAATGACAACAGAAATCTCGAATATTGAAACCGAATGGATACCTCCGCATGGACTAGCTAAAGGCTATCCTTGGAGCGGAATAGTCTCAAGGTCTGAACAAGCAAAGAATGACCATGACGAGTCAATTCTTTTAGAAATTGCTGAACAGCAGATAGAGGATATGCTGTTTGAAAAACCATTTATTCCTGACCTGTTTGGCTTTGAGGCAATAGTAAAACCACAGGACACCACCGATGTGCCAATAACAATATACCAATCCAAGTTTGATGAAAACATAATAATTTTCAGAAAGTCAAAGTCAGACTACGGATGGACAATACAGCAAAAGCAACCCGAAGGAACAATGCCTCCAATAAAAGACATTGACGTTACCCTACCCTGCGAAAGAATTGCTTACGCACTATTTTATGCTCTTGGAATTAAAGTTGAAGAATAATTTTTACATTTGTGGAAGCATTAGACAAGTTAAAAGCAATCACCGAAGGGTTTAAAAACTATGCTTTTCCAAACGAAAAAATGGAGAGCAAAGCCAAGGTAAGGGCGGAGATATGTAGTAAGTGCCCTCACGCAGTAAGCACAGTTTTAAAGGCTCTGAACCAAAAGAACGAAGAGGTGGGGACAGTAAACGGATTAAAATGCGATATTTGCAAATGTTTCCTCCCCGCCAAGGTGCGACAGGAAATTCAAAGATGCCCGATACAGAAATGGTAACTTTTAAAAAACAAAAAAAAACAAAACATAAAAAATGAATTTTCCAGCCCTTTTAAAAGCAGACTCAGAGCACGTTAATCTGTTGCTTAAAATCAATCAACAAATAGGATTAAACTCCGAATTGATTGCTATTGACGAACCAAACTGTACAATTATTTCCGATGCCTGCGTTGATGCTGTTTCGCAGATAACAACTGTTGAGGCGGAAGTATTTGATTGGCTTGACATCGACCCAACAGATTATCCTTCATCAGTACCCGGATCATTTGAGATGAGTCCACTAAAAATACAGTGGATGCCATACGTGGTGGAGCTAAACAAAATGAGAAAATATTACAAGGAAATAACTCCCGATGTGCCGATAAAAACTATCACAGCGCAAGGGATGGGCAGTACCTCGGTGGCGGAAACAGCTATTTTTCCATCAAACGATACATTCGCTCAGGCTTTGTACGACCTTGACTCTCAATTAGCAATAATCAATTCATCATTGGAATTGTTGTTTCAAAATGTTGTGGACGCATAAAAATAAGTCGTGTCAGAAAACGAAAACGTAAATAAGGAAGTAATTAAAAAAGAGGTAGCCGAGAACACACTCGACTACCTCTTTGAGTTACATAGCAAAGGTATTCCAATAAGCGAGGACAACCTAAAGCTATTAGAGAAAAAAGGATATTTTAAAAATGACACACCTCTTCCAAAAAAAGAAAAGGAAGAGAAAAAAGACATCGTTTTTGAAACACAATTAAACTTCTCTTCCCCAAAGCAAAAGGAGATTGATAAAAACATCGACATCGTTTTCGGAGACATACCCGACTTTTCTGAATTTATTACCACCGAAGAAAAAGAAAGCTCACCACAAGAGATAATCTTTGAGGGCGGAAGAATAATAACCCAAAAAGATTGGCTGCCCGAAAGTACCACCGAACACACTCAAGAATTTATTGATTGGGTAAACCACATAAATAATTACGGCTCAGTAAGCAACAAATACAAAAAGTTTAATCTGTATGTCCAACAGTCAAACCAATGGCTTGAGGAAAATAGTGATTACACTCAATATCAAAACAGACACGACGTTGACGAATATCAGCAAGAAGAACTAAGAAGGTGCGCCGAAAACACACTTTATTTCCTAGACAAATACGTTTACTATAAAGAGGGTGACGATAAATCAGGAAAGGTAAAATACAAAAGCTATCCTGCCCACAAAGTAATGGCATATCTAAATGACTGCGGATACTCATTTGCTATCGCTAAAGGTCGTCAAATTGCTGCTACCACCACTCTTATGGCCTGCGATGTAAAAGATGCTGTATTTAAGCGTAATTACTTTATGAAGTTTATTACAGAGGATCAAGAAAAGGCGGAGGAGATTTTTGAAGATAAATTAAAATATGCTTTTTCGGAGCTTCCTTATTGGATGCGACCAAATGTAGCCAATGAAAGGGATAACCTTTTCAGGCTTGGCTACAAAGAGGAAAAGGGTGATAGAAAAGGAGTAAACTCAACAATAAGGGTAACACCACCAAAAAGAACAGCCGTTGCCGGCGGGGCTCCGCAGAAAGTAAAAATTGACGAGGCAGGAAATATTGGGATATTGGGAGCGATGCTTTCCAACCAAAGGCCGACCATGATGAAGTTCAACCCAAAGACAGGCAAACTCGAAATGAAGAGGCAACTTATTTGGTGGGGCACCGGCGGAGAACTTGATAAGGGAGGGAAATCATTTGAGACAGAGTTTGTTTCATTGAAATCAAATTGGGAGGAAGGGAATTATTCTGACTGTACAATACCAATATTTTTTAAGTGGACATTCCGACCAGGAGCAAACATCATTGACTACGAGAGAGAAAAAAATGTAGCTTATTCAAAAAAGGACGAAAGCGAAAGAAAAAAAGCTATTGTAGAGTTTCATCAGTCATGGCCGGATACACTAGCAGACGTTTTTAAAAGTTCAGCAAAGACACTTATTGACGAAGAGGCTATACGTACTCACATAAAAAGAATTGATGATGCAAACGCTAAACATGGCAGACTGTGTAAGTACGGATGGTTTGAACCAATTTATGATGTGACACAGCCAACCGATGAAAATAGTGATGTGCCATACAAAGTCGTTGGAGCTAACTTCGTTCCGTCAGAAGGTCCCGAAGATTCAAGAAACAGCGTCATAATTTTTATGGACCCTGTTCCGCATTGGAAAAACAGATATTACCAAGGAACTGACCCTATTTCAACAGATACAGGAACATCAAACATGGGAGTTGGTATATGGGACAAATATTTTAAAACTTTCTCGGCAGTACTTAACTTTAGGGTGCGCGATGTGAGATATGTTTTCCTTCAAACAATGCTTTTAGGAATCTACTACAACACTGACGACACCAAAAAAACGTGCATGGACCTCACAGAAAATAATATTGGACAAGCATATACACAATACAAAATATACAAAGGATTCTCTGAGCAGATGGTAGTAAACCATGAGTTGCCGGACTACCTTCAAAATAGAAGTGCAATAAATGAAGGGATAGGTATTGATAATAAGGGGATAAGAAATGTATCACTAATAAACAGGATGCACGAACTGTTTTCAGCATACGGAGAGAAAATTTTTATAAAGCAAATTTTTCAGCAGCTAGACTCTTTTACCTGCACAATTAGCGCAACCGGAAAAGAGATGTGGGGACCGCAGAACAAAAAATATTTCAGAGATGATATATTGTGGGGTTGTCTTTATGCTTATATTTGCGGAGAACTATGTTTCCCTGAGCAGATACCTACAAATTTAAAGGAGGAAACAAAGAAAACGAAAATTGTGTACCGATTAAAATATGACAAAGATTTTAATTTGCATAGAGTACCAGTAAGAATATCAGCATAAATGGAAGAACAGGCAATACCAATATTGTGGGGACCAACGGACGGGAAATCGCTTTTAGCGGAATTCCCCGAACTGAATAATTACAGGGAGTTCAAGGAACTTACAAAAGAGGACTTGAACTTTGCTTGGTACATGGGAAACCAATCTTCTCCACTTAATGATGGAACAATACAGTCTGATATTGTAAAAGCACGTTCCGCAGCAGCAAGGTGTATAAAGTCACCCGAAAAAAGAAAAGAATACGGAGAGCTGAATATCCCATCAAGCGTAAAAGAGGCGATAAAAAAAATGGGAACATTCTCGCCAATAGCAAGATTGATAGCAAAACAAGTAGCTGCAATATCATTTAAAAACCTTGTAGCGATGGTAAGTGTAGATGTGGCAGAGGATTTTAAGATAACAAGAAATATCACACAGGGTAGCGGAAAGGACAGAACCGTTGAGTCAGTAACAGAAATTGATTGGACGGGGAAAAAACAGTATGTTGATATTGTGGCCAAGGTAAAAGATACAATGCCTGAACTACTAAAGCAAGTAGAAGAAGGCTTTGGAGTGGAAGAAAGAGATGAAAAGAACAAGGAAATTGGAATGAAAGCGATAGATAAGTTTCACCAACACAACCAAGAATCATAAATGTTATTTATCGTATCCACAGGAGAGAACAGACCTAACATCTTAACCGATGTAAAGGACGAATCCTACCACCTTAAATTCGCACGCTACTGTGCCGGACAAGCAAACAACTACCTCCACAATGAGTGGCTGGCACGCACTATTACAAACAAAAAATTCTATAAGAATGACCAGTGGATTTTTGAGGAGGACTTAGAAGCATTTTTTAAGGATGACTCTGGCCAAGACAGGAACCGCCTAAAAATGGGGCTTAACTTTATCCGCCCTATGGTGGAGCAGTTTCGCGGAAATGCCACAACCATGAACATCAATTTTCAAGCTAAAAGCATTTCCCCTCAAGCAATATCAAGACGCGAGGAAGCATTAAATAAAATGCTTTTTTTGACCAAGGTGGCCAACGAACCCGGAAACCCATTTGGTGAAAAGATGAAAGCTGAAAACGCCATTGGCGCAAACGAGGCGGAGACAACAGCACAATTCAATAACCTTTATACAGACAGAATAGTAGAAAAAATAAACTACCTTGTTAACTACATAAAGGAATACAATCATATTGACGATGAAAGAAAAACACTAGCGCAAGATATGGTGCTTTCGGGACTTGGGGTAATGTACTCACAAGAATATTCCGGTAATCAAATTTTTACTAAAATACCATCCGAACAATACTTTTGGGATAGAACGTGTAAAAAATATGACTTCTCCGATGCCGAATACCAAGGAGTTGTAGACATGATGCTGCCAAGCCAAATTTATGAGCAGTGGCCAAACATAACAGCAACACAAAGAGAGTCTATTGAAAAATTTGCTGTTCAGTATCAAAACAATGTGATGCAGAACAACATCAATCAACTTGCCTTCACCCCAAACATGACAGGCAGAGTGCCGGTGATAAAAACATTTTGGAAGGATGGGCAAGCAGATGAATATGGCTATGTGCTAGATAAATTTGGTTATCCATACCTCACAAAAATAAACTATACCTATGCCGGAGAGCAAGCACCGCGATACACCGATAAAGACTTAATCAAAGTCAACAACGAGAGAGCGAGAAAAGTGCTTGACGGGAAGCTAAAAAAGAAACTGTATTACGATACCTTGCGCATGGCTATCTTTGTGCCAAAGGAAATACTTTCTTCATCCTCTTCCGGCGAGTCGGGAGCAAGCGACATACTTTTGGATTGGGGGATAGCACCATACCAAGAAACAGAAAACCTCGACTTTGCAAACGTAAAATTCCCATTCAAAGTAAACTGTTGGGCGTACATGGATGGACAGGTAATGAGTCCAATTGACGACTGTATTAATCCGCAGCGATTTATGAACAGGTTGATGTCGGTGGCGGAAAACCAAATAAACAACGCAGGAGGAAGCGGAATGGTGTATGACAGCACCATGCTTGACGAAGGAGGAGAAAGCGACCTAATGCGCAACACAGCGCAATCAAAGCCTGTTGGCATAAGAGCACGAGGGAAGGGAATACAAAATGTTATCGGACACTATGACAGTTCACTAAAAACCGGAACAACGGTATTGTTTCAAATCATTGATACAATGAAGAAACATATCCAAGACATCACCGGAATAAACGAGGCTCTGCAAGGACAAAGTACAGGAAGCGACCAATTAGTAGGAGTGACAGAGCAACTTATACAAAGAGGATCAATCATGCAAGAACCTTTTTACGATGCCATAGCCAACATTTATCAACAGTGCTATCAGAGTATGGCAACGGTAGGAAAAAGAATTTATGCCGACAATGAGAGAGAACTTACCATCGCGGTAGGTGACGAGGGTGCACAGGTAATAAAAATCTCCAAGGATATGAAACTTGAAGATTTTAGAATTTTCGTTGAAAGAGAGATGACAAGTGCAGCACTCACCAAGCAGGCAAACGAAGATTTAGCTATGTTCTATGGAGCAGGGCTTCTTGATAAAAAACGATTCTCTAACCTTTGGAACAGAAGCACACCTCAGCAAGTATCAGCAGCTATACGAGCATTTGCAGTTGAGGAGGAAGAGGCAGCAAAAGCGCAAGCCAAGATTGACGAGCAGACAGCACAGCTACAAGCACAAGGCATGGAGGAGGAGCAACGTAAAATTGACTTTAAGGAGCAGCAGGCGCAAGCATCAGCAGAGGTGATGGAGACAGAAAAGCAAAACGCCGAAACAAAGCGCACCGTAATTAAAGCGTTACCTAAGATGACAGAAAATAACCCACTGTTAAAGAATGAGTTAGCTAAAAAAATGGTTGAGTCTGTATAAGGAATAGAAAAACATATATACATTTGTCGAAGAAATAAGAAA
>DGQS01000085.1 GCA_002389785.1 Bacteroidetes bacterium UBA4408 | reverse complement strand
GCAAACGCGGACGAGTGGGGGGAATTGATGGAGAAGAAAGACAAAAATTATTTTGAAATGCTTCTAATGTTTTCTTTTGTCCAGTGCTTTGACCATTAAACTTAAATAATTCTCCATCATGGTTCCCTGGAATTGCAATAATTTTCCCTGGATATTTTTTGTAAGGCTCATAAAATTGAGCATGGTATCCTTCATCAGTATTGTTGTAATATATTACATCGCCTAGATGAACAAATAAGGCAGGAGATTTTTCAGGATGCGAGGCGCTATAGTCTTCACTCATTGCAGCACTAACCGCTTCTTGATTTTCACCATTTTCGTGACCTGTATCTCCTACAAAATGGAATGAAATTGATCCGTGATTTTCAATTTCTTTGGTTTCAGAACCTCCAATTACATCTTTTAAGTTTATGATTGATTTTCCTTTTGCTTTGGGAATAGGCTCAAGATTTGATTTAATATAGTCAGTCATTCGGGAGCCAACGCCAGCAATTTTTTTTCGTTTTAGGATAGGTTCTGTAGAAAAAAATGGATGAGCAAATCGATGAACAGATTCTTTGCTTGAAGCAATTTTATTGGATTTAGTTGTTGTCATTTTCATTGAATTTTATTAGAATATTTATTTATAATTTAAGTCATTTATCATTCAACTATAAGATATTACAATGATATATTAAGTTGTATATATATTTTGACCCATTGTACTATTACATCCGAATCATATATATTCGATTTTTTACCTTTTTAATTAGCAAGCCTTCAACTTCAATTAGAAATTTCCTCATTTTAAAATTCAGTTGAGTTCAGATAAGGAATTAACTATCTCAAAAGAAAAATTAGTGCCTAATTTCACTGATTACTTTTTTAACCCCGTCCCTTACAAATAATTCAAAAACATCTTGCGGGATGGTTTCATAGAAGACTGGAGCAGCTTTTGCTGCATTTCGCCTATCAATTCCACAGAAATTTGCGGCTGCATCAGGATAGAATTTCTTGACGTACTTGTACGGAACTTTGCAATAGCAATTGTCATTTTTTTCGGTGCATGGTGAATACATGAACGAATAGCTTCCACCAAACTCATTATTTTTTACAATGATAATTTTGAATTCAATTGTAGCACCATAGCGAGTATAGCTGATATGTTTCAATATTCTCTCTTTATCTTTTTTTGTAAATGCGCGGTTGGTTTCATAAGGGATTTTGGTATCAACAGTTACTAATTCCAAAATCAAAACTGTGTATTCACTAATTTTGGAATAATCAAGTCCACTTTGACTGTTCACAACTTGATTTAATAAGCCCCGGTCTTTAAGTTGAAAACCACCAAGAACTAATTCCTTTTCTATTGCAGTATATATGTAGCTGTTTTGGTCTGACTGGGTTGCACCCATTGAGGCTTGAGGAACTCTTAAAACTATTGAAGGGTGTGGATTTTTTATTAAAAAAGATTTTATTGCTTCGGTGGCAATAAGTTCATTTTTTCTTTGGCTAAATCTAACATAACCACGTTTTATTCCACAGGAACTAATCAGTAAAATTGTCAAAAGAAAGCAAATTCGATTTGAGTTTTTCATTAGTCGTTTTTTGTTTGAAATATTGAATTTGTTGTGTGAAAAAATAAATAACTAGTGGTTGAGGAGAATAAAATTATTCCTTATTCACCAATGAAACCGCCAAGCCACAACCCGTTCCATTATTTATAAAATCATTAGAACAATTAAAGTATCCGGTACTATCACGATTTAGTTTTACGCTAAAATGATCCTGCCTTTCAAAACCAGAAATCCAGCCATCGACCATGTTAAATGAGCATGATAGTATATTAGTTGTATTATCGTAAGTAAAATAAAAATCTGTTGTATTTGGTGAGCCATCATAATCAGTAAAGTTTTTTACCAAATGGAAAGCATGAGAAGAATCAGTTGGAAATTTCAAATTATGAACAAGTGCATCAGCAGTTGCACCTTGGCATTTTAAATGAAAATCCCAGTTACCACTAATGTCTGCATTGATTCTCACAACACCATAAGGTTTTTTACTTCCGAACCAATATGGATTTGTTAACTCAACCGTTACAGGTCCATGCTTCAAATCTCTATTAGACAAACATTCTGAGTTAATAACACCTACAGTTCCTGCACTCATGAATACTGCTAAAGAGCCATCAGTTCTTTTAAGCACTAATCCAATGTGAAAAGCATCGCCATTCTTTGTCCAATAAATGATATCACCGCTTTCAAATTTTGAAATATCTAGTCTACCCAAATCGTCAACTTTAACTTTGTTTAAGGATGGTATTGATTGTATAATTGCATTTTTAATAGTTTTTGTTTGCCTTTGGTCATTAGCTCTACCTTTAGGAATAGTAACTCCTGAATTGGCAAACAATTGATAGATAAAACCTGAGCAATCCAAGCCATGAATTTCTTCTGTGCAAATTGTGCCTGCCCCTACTGGTGCTTGTCTTACTGTGTGATCCTTTCCTCCCCATGAATAGGCTAGACCATTTTGAGCAGGTTTATTAGTTCCTTCATCTGGGTACTGAAATAAACTTCTATTTGTTAATTTGCGAGCAACCATTGTTAATCTACAAATTAGTGCATTCCTCGCATCTTGTGGGCCTAAATTGTCGAAAATGCTTTGGCTTCTATTCCAAGCATTATAGAAACCAGAATCAACTAACTTCATAAAATTTTCAACGGTTTCTCCATTGGGTAAAATGATATTGCTTGGTGTAAAATTTGTTGCTCTTGGAATACTGTCAACAATTGCTAGTTCTTCAGGAGTCAAATAATCTCCTTGTTCTTGGCTAGGACCAGAAATATCTTCCCCTCCTTTGTCCTTTTTGCAAGAATTGTTTGAGAAAATAATTGTTGCAAATAATAGCGAAATAATTATTTT
Source organism: Bacteroidetes bacterium UBA4408 (assembly GCA_002389785.1). GTDB lineage: Bacteria > Bacteroidota > Bacteroidia > UBA4408 > UBA4408 > UBA4408. Next base: position 5,994 of record DGQS01000085.1, on the reverse strand, counting down.
TTTCATTGTATTTAGGTTTAGTACTGTTTAAATTATCTAAGAAAATAGGTTGTGTTTAATTTAGTTCAAGGGTAATAAGCAATATAGCTTAAGCAGTAATTTCCATTATTAAATTTGAATACTAAATCCTTTGATCTATCATTACTTTTTGCAACAAGTAAAATGTCATGAAGACCGATTGCATCTGTATACAGAGTTGAATCGTATCCTCGATACGAGTCAGATTTTATTGCTGCCAAAACTTCATTTGTAAAAATCAAATTGTATTTTTCAAGAAACTCCTTTTGGTTCCTTGAAGTAAGTGAGTTTATAGAATCGTAAACTTGATTGTATGAATCAATAAAGGGAAAACAAGTTAGCTCTGCAATTTTTTCTTTATTAGATGCTAGAGCTGCAATTTTAAATTCTTTCCAAAATTTTGTAAAATCATTAACTTCTTTATTAAAAACCTTATTATTTTCGACTTTCATTGGCTTCTTACTAGCACCTTTTTCAGCACAACTTGATAAAAGAAAAGGCAATAAAATCATTAACGTATAAAGGATACTTATTTTCTTAACCATTTTATATCAGCCTTACTTCCAAGTTAAAGAATATCAAAATTCTAATAAATAATATCATTGAGATGATTCCGAGTGAAGAGAAAAAATCTAACAACTTTATGTGCATAGAAAATTAATGAGAATAAAATTAAGTCTAGAAATTTTAGATTACCCCAGTAATTTCCGCAAAAAGTTATAAACAATATGATTTATTAGGTTTATGAGCCTAGTGTAGAATTTTAAGAAACAATTCTTCGGTGAACTGAATTTGGCAATTATTTTAAATCCATCGAAATCATTATTCCATGCCAAAGCCAAGGGGACTTGCTATGCGCAAAGCCTTGGTATATCCATCTTTTGCTATATGGGCCAATTGCAAAGTCAATTCCAAGACCATAACCAACATTAAAGCGATAATACCCAAAAGAAAGAAAGCCACCAAATGAAACTGTCGGCACTTTTCTTGATACAAGTAAAGATGAATTTCTGATGTTCGCTTTATTTAGTTCTGTGGCACCAAAATTTAAAAAAGCACCAGGAGTTATTGAAAAAAGTCTTGAAGTTTTATCTCCAAAAATATTTTTGGTGGTGGAGATAGAATTTAGAGAATACTTTCTGCCTATTGTAAATCCAACATTTAGACCTGTTTCGGCAGTTGCCGGAAACGAATCAATTTTATCTGCAATATCAATTTTAGGTCTTAGCTTTAATGCAAATGTTATAGCCTGAAATACTACTGAACTCTCAATATATTTAATCTTGGATACGTAGTTAGCGTCTGTTTGTTTTAATATCCGGTCTTCAGGAAAGTAAAAGCGGCCAATTTTATTATACTGGTCAATTGAAACATCCAAAAATGGAATCGTTTTGCTGTCACTCAGGGTTGAGCTTGGAAGCTTGTCGCTAATTTTCTGAATCCCTGCGTCCTCGGAAAACTTAACTTGAGAAAATTTAGTAGTCTTATAACGACTCAAAACATATCCCGCTGGTGCATTGGGATCATTAGTAGGAGCCGCTCTTTCGATATTGTAAACAAACTGGTTTTTTAATATTATCGTTTTTGTAGGTTTACAAGAAACAAAACCAACTATAGCAAAAATAAAAAATAGCTTTCTCATATGTTATTCTTTTAAAATGCTGATGAAAGACTTCCTGGATCAATCAAATCAAAAGTCCCACCTGATGGCGCAGGCGGATTTTTCCCGATAATGAATAATCCATTATCTGTGTTATAGGCAATTTGTCCTGTTCCATTTAGCAAGTTTGAAACTACAGCCATTTGAACATCACTATATGGGCCAAGGTCCATCCAATTGGGGGTGCCATGAAGTAGAATTTTCGCAGCTCCTACTTGCCCAGGCTTGTAGAAAAGTCGATATCCAATTACATTTAATATAGGCATGATTAGAGATTTTTTGAATTAAAAGAAGGAAAGCTTTTGAATAAATGAATTATAACTATTAACATGGCGTCGGCAAAGAATTTACAAATGAATAAGAATTTACAATTCCACAAGATGAATTTAGCGACCAAGTACATCCGCTTAGGTTAAAGGAATTACATGTAGTTTGAATTCCTGTAGCGAATTTTACTTTTAAGTATTTCCCAGCGCTGCAACCGCTAGACTTCCTGAAATAATAAAATGCCCCTTTAGTTAGTGTTATTCCAGTAGCACCTGTTAGCGTTACTGCTGATGATGTTTGACTAGAATAATAAATCTTGCCTGATGCATTTGCTACAATGTTACCGACATACGTCGCACAATTATCGTAAACTTTAAGAATTTTTACAGTGTCTCCAGAAAGAGCTGCGAATGTAGAATCAACCATACTTAATCTATTTTGTGAATCAGTCTTGATTTGACTATTTGACTCTGATGATAATTCTGATTTTTGGCACATAGAGAATAGGAAAATGCCAAATGTTAGTATTATAATAATGCTAAGAGTCTTTTTTATTTTGAATGTTTTCATCGTGTTTAGTTTTAGAATTTATTTATAAAGAAATTAGTCTGAAATATTCGTTTTGATAAACTTTATACTCTTTGAATTTGAACCTTCGCTTAGTTTGCAGAGATAAACTCCGCTTTTTAATTTTGAAACATCAATTCTACACATCTGACTCCAAGGAGAGATGTTTTGTTTTAAAATAAGCTGACCATAAATATCGAATATCTCGATTACCCTAACTTTACTTCTAGGCTCGAATGAAAGGTTCAAATCATCTTCAGCTGGATTAGGAAAGCATGAAAATTTAAAAGGAGCAAGGCTTGCAGATTGTTTAATACTTAGTTGTAAAGTATCACAAACACTTCCGCTATCTGCCCCTAAAAAATAATTGGGATAATTAGGAACGGTAAAAGCATTGTTTGCAATAACAAAGAGGCCATGTTGTACTAAATCGCAAGCACTTCCCGTACTATCAGGATGGTTTATTATGTGCATATAATGTACGCCATTGGCTGCACTTATATAGATTTTACCGTTAGGTGCAAGTTGTGCTTGATAAAAATAAGTCAGGAAGGGTGGGTTCGGATCCGAAAACCCGTCAAATATTGCGATTGTATCCTTTGAGGTTGTTGGATTAGCTGCATCAAATTGATAAACGTAATTAAAGGAAGACACATAAATGAATTTTGAATTGGCAGAGAATGCAATACCACCTGAATAAGCACCGTCATTGATAGGAATATGAATGGGGTTGCTTAAAATCCCTGAGCAGCGATCAAAGTCGTATATGTTCAGATCATCATCAGGCATGTAGCGAGCATATTTTTTACCATCGGGAGAAAAACAAGATTGGCCAGGACCACCTTCATTTAAGTAGGATCCTATACTTTGAGTATCTGGAAGTTGAATACCTTGAGATGTAATCAGAAATTTATAAAACAAATTAGAATGAGTTCGATTGGTAACCAACCACCAATCTCGGCCGTTGGCGTGTTTACAGGCTGTTAGTCCGCCCAAAAATAGTGAATCCGATAATATTATATTGTTTTTTACTGTAACTGCTCCCAATCCGTTATCAAGAGTCATATCAATATTGGTTTGAAGTAACTGGAGAGGGACAACTACAAAGCCAGAACTATCAAAAGTTACCGTTTCATGGAAGAGATAAAATTTTGAAGAATCTCCTGGAAAGGGGATAATGATAGCACCCTGCGGAATCCTAAATCCATCATGACTCCATTGGCTAGAATAAGGGCCAGGTGCAAGATTGCTACCATTTAGCATTGTGTCAGTATTTGCATTCGCAATCCAGCCTCCATTCGTATAAAACTGAATAATTCCATGAGAGTTACTAATACTCGAACTCAGATCCAGGAAGTTCATTTTCCAAATAGAAGTATCAAGAATTAAACTATCATGAGTGAAGTTCATAATTATATTTCCACCCCCACCATAATAACCTAAAATCCAATTGTTACTTATACCTTGAGCCTTTACACCAAAATTTAGATAAAAGACAATTACAAGGAAAAGAAAAGGATTCAGGAATTTTGTCATTAACCTAGTGTATTATAATTATCTTCTTTAAGCCGATTTGCTTATCCCCCGAAAAAGCCTTAATAGAGTATACACCGTTCATCAGCCCACTAACATCAACCTTTTGTTTTCCATCGTTCGGATTTAATTTACTAGAAGTAATTTTTTGGGAAAATGCATTAAATATTGAAAAGCAAATTTCATCATTTTCTTTGACTTTATAATGAATTTCAAAACTTTCTGATGCCGGATTCGGGGAAACATCAAATAAGAGGTAATGGTTAATTTTACTTTCTTTTGTTTTATCACTGATGCCCTTACGCAGCGCCTGACTTGGAGTGCATAAATATGAGTCATCATAGTACTGTCTATCATCAATTAGTGCATATAGGGATCGTGCTGCATAAACAGCCCTTCCTCCCTCCAATGGACACAAATGAGCAATGTTATACAAACTTTGCGTTTGACCTTCCGTGAATTCATAAATAGTTTTGGCGACTGTATTGAGATAAATGTCATTTACAATCTTCTCGTAAGATTCAATATTCTCTTCGTCACTAACATTTAAATTTACATCAATTACATCATCAATTGTACCAATTTTCTCCAATCTCAACAGAATCGTTTTTTCTTCAATCTCACTTTGCAATAAAAAGGCTTCCAAGGCGTATTGTCTAACATCATTCTCACTTGTACTAGCACTCAATTCACCAATCTTTTCATCTAATTCGTTATGAAGAGAATCTAATAGAATTTCGTCCGGAGTCTTTATGCTTAGTATTTCAAAATGAGAATTCAAAACATTCTCAAGCTCACCAATAGCCGCATCTTCGTTACTTAAATAAAAGTCATTCATAAGAGAATTTTCAAGCAATTCAGGATACTTTGCTAGTTTGTGATAAAGCTTTTGATCTAAAATGTAATTACCCTCCTCTGGGTACAATTCGAATTGAATTTCATTTCCTTCAGCTGCAGCACTATCCTCAGGAGAAATACCTCGTGAGAATTCCTCCTCTTCAATTGGCTCATCATCCCCTGGGTCATCTCCAAATCCACCACCGTGTTTGAAATCACTGCATTTAAAATCATTTGTCGTTACATCGGGTATGAACCAAGTACTTGGGGGGTCAATTGTTGGAGGAATTAAATGATTGGCTAGAGTAACATCCTTCACTTTAAACAATGAGGCTGCAAGTTGAGGTGATGTAGCATTATCATATACCGCCCCAATTCTTGAATAATTACCATCCCATAAATTACCCTTCCAATGGTGAATACCTATTCTAGATCCACTATTAAGGTGAAGTCCCTTTGCATGATCATGCATGGTGTTGCTTCTCAAATCACAATTTTCATTGATTCCATTCGCTAGAATGCCTTCGTATGTATCATCTGTATAATTACAGTATAATTTACTGGTATCGCTTTCGCTAATATATATGCCCTGTTGCAGAACATCGGCTGTGTCCGTACCAATTATATCATTGGCCTCTAATTGTAACTTTTTACACCCACTAACAGAAATTCCTCTACAGGTAACTCCATTATCAGTTCTCAAAATATTAATCGTGTCACCTTTAGCTATTCCATTTCTGAGATTTGTAAAAGCTATACCTGCTTCGGCCGCATAAAGATCTATTAGATTATAAGAGATGCTTAGGCTTGGTGTACTCGTATTATTCATCATGTTCACATTTATTCCCTTGTTACCAGCAGGTCCGGATGAATACTCTCCCACCATAATTTTATTATAGTTTACTGAAATAGTATTAGCATTATCACTGTGTGCATAAACCGGTCAAACTGACCACCTGATTCCGGAGCAAATTGACCACCATTTTTTCTGGCGAAGATTTTAAAGTTAATGCTCATTTGGGTTGTTAAACAAATGTATATTTTTTCTGTTTAATTTATGATTAATTCGTTCACATTTTGTTTTTTTCTCATCGATTCTCCTGTAAGTTCCA